>NZ_JBFBJY010000001.1:95720-324272 GCF_040702125.1 Kitasatospora sp. NPDC085895
CTCGGAGACACTCACCGACGGCGCCGGAGCCGCAGCGGCGGACGCCGCACCCGCGACCCCCACCATGAAGTCCACGATCTGGCCGAGGGTGCGCAGCTCACCCAACTGCTCCGGACCCACCGGCACCTCGCTCGGGAACCGCTCCGAGAGCACACCCAGGATCTCGACCCGCTTGATCGAGTCGATCCCCAGATCCGCCTCCACGTCCATGCCCAGTTCGAGCATCTCCGCCGGATACCCGGTCTTCTGCGCCACCACCTCCAGCAACGCGGCCGACACCTCGAAGGCACTCACCGACGGCGCCGGAGCCGCCGGGGCCACAGGTGCGGGCGCGGGGGCCGGAACCGGGGCCGGCGGCAGGGCCGGTGCGACCGGGGCTTCGGCGGCGGGCAGCGGCTCGGCGGCCACCGGCACGAACTCGGCGACCGGGACGGCAGCCGGCAGTGCGGGGACGGCCACCGGCGGCGCCGCGGCGGCAGCCTGCGGCTGGGCGGGCGCGGCCGGTGCACCGCCGAGCTCCAGGGCGGCGAGGTCGCGGAGGATCTCGTTGGCCCGCAGGTGGGTGCGGCCGATGGCGAGGCCGTGCTCCTTGACGGCGGTGACGCCGGCGAGCACCTCGTCGACCCGGCCCTGCCCGGCGGCGTTCTCCAGCAGTCCGGCGAGCCGCTGGGCGCTCTGCAGCTGGCCGTTGAGGTAGTCGTCGTGGAGTGCGAGGTGGTCGGCGATCAGCTCGGGCAGTCGGTCGGGTGCCGCGGCGGCGGCGTGGTCGTGGTCCACGGGTGCGTTCTCCTGGACGGCGTTCCTCGCGGGGAGGGGGAGGGGTGCGGGCTCCGGCGGTACGGCGGCGGGCGGCGGCACGGGGACCGGCACGGCGACGGGTGCGGGTGCGGGTGCGGGCGGGGCAACGGCCGCCGGAGCGGGGGTCACGGGCTCCACGCCCGGCGCGGGCACCGCCGGTACGGCCGCCGGGGTGACCCGGTAGCCGTTCTCCAGGGCCTCGCGGTAGGCGGCCTTGCGGGCGTCCGAGACGTGGTTGATGCCGTTCAGCGGCACCGTCATGCCCTTGCTCGGGAGCGTCTCCGGCGCGGCCGCGGCGTAGCGGTCGGCGACGGACAACGGGATTCCGAGGACGGCGAGTCGGGCGACGGCACGCTTGAGGGCGAGGTCGGCGTCGGCGCCCGGTCCGCCGTCCAGCCGGACGGCGTGGTGCGGGCGGTCGCCGAGGATGCGGGCGACCAGCTGGGTGAGGACGCCCTTGGGGCCGAACTCGACGAAGGTGCGGAATCCGGCCTCGTACATCTCCTCGACCCGGTCGGCGAAGTGCACCGGGTTGATCAGCTGTTCGGCGAGCAGGGCGGCGTTGGCCGCGGGGTCGTCGCCGTAGCGGCCGCCGGGGGTGTTGGCGTACACGGGCCGCAGCGGCGGGCGGACCTCCACCCGGTCGACGGCGGCGCGGAAGGCCTCGACGGCGTGGCCGACGAAGGGGGTGTGGAAGGCGGCGGAGACCGGCAGCCGGGAGATCCGCAGCCCGGCTCCGGCCGCCGAGGCGACCAGCCGTTCCACCGCGGCGGTCGGACCGCCGACCACGATCTGGTCGGCCGCGTTGCGGTTGCACACCACCAGTTCGGGGTGGTCGGCGAGCAGTTCGGCGACCTTCGCCTCGGGGGCGCTGACGGCGGCCATCGCGCCGGCGTCGAAGCCGGGGTCGGCGGGCGGGGCCATGGCGGCGCCGCGGGCCCGGGCGAGGGCGAAGTAGGCGTCGTCGGTGAGGGCGCCGGCCGCCCAGAGGGCGGTCAGCTCGCCGAAGCTGTGGCCGAGGTGGCCGTCCGCGGCGAAGCCGAGTTCGCCGAGGTAGCGGTACTGGCCGGCGGCGAGCGCGCCGATCGCGGGCTGCGCGTACGCGGTGCGGCGCAGCGACTCCTCCTGGGCGGTGCGGGCCGCGGTGGAGAAGGCGGGCGGCGGGAAGGCCACCCGGGAGAGCAGTTCGGCGCCGTCGAACTCGCGGTTGGCGCGGTCGAAGGCGGCGCGCAGCGGCGGCAGGGCGAGGACGGCACGGTGGCCGGGGTTGACGTACTGGCTGCCCTGGCCGGCGTAGAGGGCGCCGACCTTGCCGTGGTCGGCGGCGCGGCGGCGGTACCAGAGTCCGCGGGGGTGGGCCCAGTCGGCGGCGTCGGGCTCGGCGCGCAGTTCGGCGGCGGCGAGGGCGCGCAGCTCGGCGAGTTCGGCGTCGTCGCGGGCGGCGAGGGCGAGCCGGGCGTGGTCGGCGGGGGCGGGGCCCTCGGCGGCGGGGGCGCCGTCGGCGAGCCGGGCGGCGAGGGCGGCCGGATCGGCGGCGTGCCAGAGGTGGACCCGGGCGACGGGGAACATCACCTTGAGGTCCTCGCCGTCGCCGTGCTCCTGGAGCACGAAGTGGAAGTTGGTGCCGCCGAAGCCGAAGGAGGAGATGGCGGCGCGGCGGTCGGTGCGCCGCGGATCCTTGATCCAGGGCCGGCTCTCGGTGTTGACGTAGAACGGGCCGGCGGTGAAGTCGATCGCGGGGTTGGGCTCGTCGACGTTGATGGTGGGCGGGAGCACCTTGTGGTGCAGGGCGAGCGCCAGCTTGATCATGCCGGCGGCGCCGGCGGCGGCCTTGGTGTGGCCGATCTGGGACTTCACGCTGCCGACCGCGGCGTACTGCCGTTCCCCGGTGGTGTCGGCGACGACGGCGGCGAGGGCGGAGAGTTCGGTGGCGTCGCCGACGGCGGTGCCGGTGCCGTGCGCCTCGAAGAGTTCGACGCTGTCGGGGGTGCAGCGGGCGTCCTCGTACGCGCGGCGCAGGGCGACCATCTGGCCCTCCTTGCGCGGGGCGTAGATGGACTTGAAGCGGCCGTCGCTGGAGGAGCCGATGCCGCGGATGACGGCGTAGACCTCGTTGCCGTCGCGTTCGGCGTCGGCGAGGCGGCGCAGCGCGAACATGCCGATGCCCTCGCCGATCAGGGTGCCGTCGGCGTCCTTGTCGAAGGGGCGGATCCGGCCGGCCTTGGAGAAGGCGGGGGTCTTGCTGAAGCAGAGGTACATGAAGATCGTGTTCTCGGCGTCGCAGCCGCCGGCGATCATCGTGTCGGCGCGGTGCTCCAGCAGTTCGCTGACGGCGGCCTTGGTGGCGGCGAGCGAGCTGGCGCAGGCGGCGTCGATGGTCATGTTGGTGCCGCCGAGGTCGAGCCGGTTGGCGATCCGGCCGGCGACGACGTTGCCGAGCATGCCGGGGAAGGAGTTCTCCTCCCAGGGGGCGAAGGCGAGCTTGAACTTCTCGGCGATCTCCTCGGCGTCGCGCTCGCTGAGGCCGCAGCTGCGGACGACCTCCTTGAGCACGGGGGTCTGCAGCCGGGCGGAGAGCGGTTGGGTGAGCTGGTTGGCGCCGGTGACGCCGAGCACCACGCCGGTGCGGTCGGGCCGGTACCAGGGGCGGTCGGCGCCGGCGTCGCGCAGCACGTCGCGGGCGACGACGAGGCTGAGCAGCTGGAGGACGTCGGTGACCTCCAGGGTGGTCGGCGGCAGCCCGAACTCCATCGGGTTGAACGGGACGGTGGGCATGAAGCCGCCCCGTCTGGCGTAGGTCTTGTCGGGCGCGGACGGGTCCGGGTCGTAGTGCTCGGAGACGTCCCAGTGGGTGCTCGGCACGTCCTCGATGCAGTCGGCGGCGGACATCACGTTGCCCCAGAACTCCCGCAGGTCGCGGGACTTGGGGAAGAGCGCGGAGAGGCCGACGATGGCGATCGGCTCGTCCGCGAGCCGGCGGCCGAGTTCCGCGTCGGGCAGGGGGCTGGTGGGCTTCGAGGTGTTCACGGCAGGGCTCTCTCGAACTCGGAGGGCCGGGCGCCGGCCTGGGCTTGCGGGCGGCCGGGCCCGTACGGACGGGCCTGCGTCAGACCTTCGTTGCGGGTGCGCGCCGCGCGGGGGCGGCGGGGCGGACCAGGCGCGCGATCACGGCGGCGGCGTCCGGCCGGCTGAGCATGGTGTAGTGGTCGCCGGGGCTGCGGTGCACCTCCAGCCCGTGCGGGGCGAGCGGCCCCCAGCCGAGGGTGCGGTCGCCGGGCAGCAGGCTGCGTTCGGCGGTGACGAGCACCAGCGGGACGGTGGAGGGCCGGGCGGTGTAGGGGGCGGTGAGCCGGTTGTTGCGCAGCAGCCCGTCCACGTACGTGTCGTAGAGCTTGCGCAGGCCGACCGGTGCGGTGTCGGCGGGCAGGGCGCCGCCGGCCGCGGCGGCGGCGAGGACGTGGCGCAGGCCGTCCTCGGTGCCGCCGCCGGCGAGCAGGTGCGGGTCGACGTCGACCGGTCGGCCGCGCTTGGCGCCCAGGTACATGGCGAACCAGCCGAGCAGCAGCGATGGTTCGAGGGCGTCGTCGGGCTGCTGGTACTCGGGGGTGGGCGCGATGCTGTCGAGCAGGACGAGCCGGTCGGGCCGGCGCCCGGCCGGCATCCGTTCGACCAGGGCCTGGGCGACCACGCCGCCGAAGGACCAGCCGGCCAGGGTCCGCGGCCCTCCGTCGTCGAGGGCGTCGAGTTCGTCGCCGGTGCGGTCGGCGAGTTCCTCGACGGTGGTGTCGGCGCGGCCGCCAGTGAGTGCGGCCTCCCAGTAGGCGGGGTGCCCCGACAGGTCGAGGACGGTCAGTCCGGTTCCGGGCGGCAGGGCTTCGGCGAGGGTGCGGTGGACGCCGGCGGCGAGTGCGCCGGGGTGGACGAGGAAGACCGTGCCGAGGCCGTCGCCGGCCTCGGCCAGCCGGTGGACGACGGCGGGGCCGGCGTCACGCCGAGGCCGCATGGTTCTCCCCGGCGCGTGCGGCGGACTCCTCCGCGATGTACTCGGCCAGGTCCTTGATGCTCGGGTGGTACCAGAGGGTGGTGGTCCCGAGTTCGAAGCCGAGCCAGTTCTCCATCTCCCCGGCGAGGATGAGCGCCTCGGTCGAGTCGAGGTCGAGCTCGTCGAAGTACGTCTCCGGCGGAACGTCCTCCGAGGGCACTGAGAGCCGGTGGGCGATCTTCTCGATCAGCCACTGCTGGGCCTCAACGGCGGTCACGACAGGCACGGTCGGTCCTTCCCCAGGGTACGGTGATTTCGTCCGGTCGGAACATTTCCGAGAGCCACCCGCAGGTAAATCGGCGGCAAAGCCGAGACTGCGGGAAGGCAGCCCGAATCACGCGCTCGCAGCGCGCGGCAGACACGGAATCCGGGCTCTTCACACGATGGTTCGACCGGCCGCGACCGGCGCAGGACAGGCCACAGCCTGCGACAACTCCGGTACGGCGGACGATCGTTCAGTGGGTGAGCGGTGACGGTGGGCGCACAGCGGGCAGTTCCGCCGCGTCCCGGGTCAGGACCGTACGCGAGTGACATTCGCGCATGCAACCAACTCCGCGTAAATCAACGCGGATGCAACGCCGCAGAAATGTACTGACCGGACGGAATATCCCGCCGAAACTCGTTCCGGAAAAAGAAAATTGATGCGCCGTCCGACTCGTGCTTCGAATACGCACGCGCCTTGCCGCGTCCGGCCGGCGGGCGGGCGGCGGCCCGGGCGGCCGGCGCCGCCGGCACGGTCCAGAGTTCAACGACACCTTGCAGGCCGCTCCGGCGCCTGGTTATGGTCACGTCAGCGCGCCGCGGCGACCCCGCGGCCGTGCGCCGGCCACCGCACGGAGGGGGATCGAGGACGCCATGCCCGCGGACCGGCATCGGAAGCGGCCGTCGGGCGACGGTCCTCGGCCCGGACTCCCCCGGCGGCGAACGACGAAGGGCGGGCCCGCCGCCCGGCAGGCCCGCCCCTCCGACACCTTCTCAGCCCAGCTGCACCACGGCGCGGGACATGCCGAGCACCTTCTGGCCGCCACTGGTCGCCAGCAGGTCGACGCGCACCCGGCGGCCGTCCAGCAGCGCCGCGACCTTGCCGGACACCTCGATCACCGCGCCGACGCCGTCGTTCGGCACGGGCACCGGCTTGGTGAACCGGACGCCGTACTCGACCACCGCGGCCGGGTCGCCGACCCAGTCGGTGACGACGCGGACCGCCTCGGCCATGGTGAACATGCCGTGCGCGATGACGTCCGGCAGGCCGACCTCCAGCGCGAACTTCTCGTTCCAGTGGATCGGGTTGAAGTCGCCGGAGGCGCCCGCGTACTGCACCAGCGTGGCGCGCGTCACCGGGAAGGACTGCGCCGGCAGCTCGGTGCCGACCTCGACCTCGTCGAAGCTGATCGCCATCGGGTTCACTCCCCCGCCTCGTCGGCCGCACGCGCGACCAGGGTCATGACCGACGTCACCACGTGCTCGCCGGACTCGTCGTCGACCTCGCCGCGCACTGACAGCACGTCGTTGCCGGCCAGCGACTTGATCGAGTCGATCGTCACGGTGACGGTCAGCCGGTCACCCGCCCGCACCGGGCGGGTGTACACGAACTTCTGGTCGCCGTGCACCACCCGGCTGTAGTCCAGGCCGAGTTCCGGATCGGTGACGACCTGCGCGGCGGCGGCGTAGGTGATGACGAACGGGAAGGTCGGCGGCGCGATCACGTCCGGGTGGCCGAACGCCTTGGCGGCCTCCGGGTCGGTGTACGCGGGATTCGCGTCGCCGACGGCGACGGCGAACTCGCGGATCTTCTCCCGGCCGACCTCGTACGGCGCGGTGGGCGGGTAGGTCCGCCCGATGAAGGAGGGGTCGAGCGGCATGGGCAACTCCTCTGATCAACCGTCATGCAGACATGCAGAAATGACTCCAGGCCGCGCCCCGCGAGGGGGAGCGGCCTGGAGTCGAGGCAAAGTCAGCGGGTCTCGCGGTGCGCCGTGTGGGCGTTGCAACGCGGGCAGTGCTTCTTCATCTCAAGACGGTCCGGGTCGTTGCGCCGGTTCTTCTTGGTGATGTAGTTCCGCTCCTTGCACTCCACGCAGGCCAGCGTGATCTTCGGGCGGACGTCGGTGGCAGCCACGGGAGTGCCTTCCTGGGACAACGAATAAGAACACAGACAAGTGTAGCCGATCGGGAGGATGACCCCCCGATCGACTACGCGGGGTAGCGGTGACCGGACTTGAACCGGTGACACAGCGATTATGAGCCGCTTGCTCTACCAACTGAGCTACACCGCTTTGATGAGCGACCGCCCGCCGGAGCGGAAGGCCTTTCACCAGAGCCCCCATGCGGAATCGAACCGCAGACCTTCTCCTTACCATGGAGACGCTCTACCGACTGAGCTATAGGGGCGAACGAGGAAGAGATTACACGGTTCCGGGCCAGAGGTGAAATCCGTATCCGCCACGGAAGATCCCAGGTGGGGCGGGCCGCACGGACACCCGCAGGCCGTACGGCCGTTCGAGGCTCCGCGCATCCCGGCGGCCCGACCGATACGACTTTCGCCCGCCTCCACGGCGACCGTGCGCCTGCGTCCTAGGCTCGACCGGCAGGCCGCGGCCGACAGGATCCAAAGGAGCGCCGATGACCGGGGCAGACGCACCCGCCGACGGGCCGCCCGGCCGGGAGCCCGTCCTGCTGCTCACCGGCGCCCGGCTCGCCGACGGCCGGGTGGTGGACGTCCGGATCGCCGGCGAGCGCATCCTGGCGGTGGGCACCCCGGGCGGCCTCGGTCCGCTGCCGCCGGCCTCCGGCGCGGCGGACGGCAGCGGCGGGACGCGGATCGACCTCACCGGCTACCTGCTGCTGCCCGCCCCGGCCGAGCCGCACGCCCACTACGACACCGCCTTCTCCGCGGCGCTGCCCGGCCCGCCGCCGGACGGCCCGCCGGAGCTCGTCCGCCGGGTCACCGAAGCCGCGCTCACCGCACTCGCCTACGGCGCCACCGCCCAGCGCACCCACGCCCGGATCGGCGACGTGCACGGGCTCGGCCGACTGGAGGCGGTGCTGACCGCGGCGCAGGCGCTGCGCGGTCTGACCGACCTCCAGGCGGTCGCCATGCCCCGGCTGCTCACCGGCCGGGCCGGCGCGGACGGCCGGGCGCAGCTGCGCGAGGCGCTCCGGCTGGGCGCCGCGGCGGTGGGCGGCTGCCCGGAGGCCGACCCCGACCCGGTCGGGTACGTGCAGGTGCTGCTGGAGGCCGCCCGCGAGGCGGACCTCCCCGTCGACCTGCACTGTTCGGGTGCCGACCCGGGCCGGCTCGCCCGGATGACGGGTGTGCTGGCGCCGCTCCGGCCGAGGGTGACGCTGGGTCCGTGCGACGCGCTGGCCCCGGGCGCGTCCACCGTGCTGGCGAGCGCGGGCGTCCGGGTGGTCTGCCTGCCGCAGTTCGGCGGCTGCGCCGGCGGCGAGCGCCCTCCCGGCGGTCTGCGGCCCTCCGTGGTGCGCGAGTTGACGCAGGCCCGGGTGCCGCTGGCGGCGGGCAGCGGGGCGCTGCGCGATCTCGCGGCGCCGGTCGGTCGGGCCGATCCGCTGGAGGCCGCCTTCCTGCTGGCGTCCTCGGGGGCGCTCGGCCCGGAGGAGGCGTACGACGCGGTCGCCGGCCGGGCGCGGGCCGTGCTGGGGCTGCCGCCCGTCCGGGTGGACGCGGGTTTCCCGGCCGAGCTGCTGGCGGTGCGCGGCGACGGCCTGGCCGGGGTGCTAGCGGGCGGGCACAGCCGGTTGGTGGTGCACCGCGGCCGGGTGGTGTCCCGCACCAGCGCCGTCCGGGAGTTCGCCGACACCGTGGCCCTGACCCTGCCCCGGCAACCCCTCCCGGAGGACTGACCCGCCGGAGCCGGACGCCGGGCACGCGGTGCGGGCGGGCCGCACCCCCGTGACGGCCCGCCCGCCCTGCTCCCCCTGGTCCCGTGCGCTCACCCCGGGGCGCGACTCCCCCCGTACCGCGATCCGGGGCGAGCTCCCGTGATTCCCCCGTGCAGGTTCGGCCCCGGGACTTCACCGAGGCCCGGCAACCACTCTGCGCGCGACGGATAAACACCGGATCGGCAACGGCTGAGCGCACCGTCGACGCCGGAAGTCGTTCCTCACCGACGGGACGCGGGCCCGGCTCAAGGCTCACCGGTCCCGACGGCGCGAGCCCGAAGAGCACCGTCGGCGAGCACCCGTTCCTCACCCGCACCGCCTCGGGCAACGGCGGCGAACACCGGACCCGGGTCTTCCGCTGCCACGGCCGGCCCCTGGACCTCGCCCGGTGAGACCCCTCCGTCGTCGTGGCACCATCCCCACCGTGACTGCGCGGGTGGAGGACGTGGAGGACACGGACTGGTCCGGGCTGTTCCACGCCCTGGGCCCCGCCTCCGACACACCGCGGCAGCCGGCGGCGCTCCTCGGCGACGACGCGAGGGCTTTCACGGCCGGGTACACGCACCTCTGGTCGGCGACGCTCCGACAGGACGGCAGGGCCTGGCCGGCGACGGCGCCCACGGCACTGCTCGTCGCCGGGCTCCTGGACGATCCGCTGCTCGGGCGGGACGATCCCTCACTGCCGGAGGCGCTGCTCGCCTACCTGCACGCGGTCGCCGTCGTCGCCGACCTCGGCGACCGCGCCGAGCAGATCCGGGCCCGGGTGGCCGGCCGCGCGCGGGAGCTGCGGTCATGGACCGCCGACTACCTGTCGACCGACGACGACGGCCGGGCCCGGATGTGGGCGGACGCGACCGGGCCGGGCGGGCTCGTCCTCGACCGGGCGGGGCTGACCTGCTTCGACGCGGTCCCCGGGATCCTGACGCGGGTGCTGCCGCACCTGGCGTCGGGCCGTTCCAGGCACCGGGCGTGCGCAGCCGCGGCCGTCGGGTCACCGGCCCGGCACCCGTCGGCCGCGGCGCGGCGTCCGGCGCTGCTGGAACGGCTGGTTTCGACGGCCCGGGCCGCCGACTCCCCCTACGACCTGGCGCCGGTCGTCCTCGCCATCGGGCGGCTCGGCGGGGACACGCGCCCCTGGCTCGGCGACCCGCACCTGGGTGTCCGGGGCTGCGCGGCCCTGGCCCCCGGACTCGCCGACGACGACACGGCGGCCCGGGTGCTCGCGGAACCGGCCCGTTCGCCGCGCGCCTTCGCCGCGTCCTTCGGAGACATGGCCCCGCCCCTGCAGTTCCAGAGCGAGCCGTACCGGCGGCTGCTCACACCGGCGCTGCTCTGGCGGGCCGCCGGCTGACCTCCGGCGGCCGTACTGCCGCTGCACGGCCGGCAGGCGACAGCGCTGGCACAACGAAACAGCCCCTGATCTGCATTTCCGCAGATCAGGGGCTGTTTTCTATCCTGTGGCTGGTGCAGGGTTCGAACCTGCGTAGCTTGCGCGACAGATTTACAGTCTGCTCCCTTTGGCCGCTCGGGCAACCAGCCAGGATGGTGTCCCCCGGGGCGCTGCCCCGTTCGACGCGGTAAACAATACCTGATGGACGGGGGTGGTTCGCCACTCGGTTGCCGGGGGTGCGATCACGGGTCGGCCGCGGCGGACGGGGGCAGCGCAGGGCCGTGCTGGATAGGCTTGGGCGGTGCCCGCGCCGTACGGCCGGGCAGTGACCGTGCAGCCAGTACCCAAGGAGACCAACACCCATGGCCGACTCCAGTTTCGACATCGTCTCGAAGGTCGAGTGGCAGGAGGTCGACAACGCGATCAACCAGACCTCCCGCGAGATCGCCACGCGCTTCGACTTCAAGGGCGTCGGCGGTGAGATCAGCCGGTCGGGCGACAAGATCGAGATGAAGGCCAACGGCGAGGAGCGGGTCAAGGCGATCCTGGACGTCCTCCAGAGCAAGTTCATCAAGCGCGGGCTCTCGCTGAAGGCCCTGGACGCCGCCGAACCCCAGCTGTCCGGCAAGGAGTACAAGATCTTCGCGGACGTCAAGGAGGGCATCACCACCGACGACGCCAAGAAGGTCGCCAAGATCATCCGCGATGAGGGCCCGAAGGGCGTCAAGGCGCAGGTCCAGGGCGACGAGCTGCGGGTCAGCTCGAAGAGCCGTGACGACCTGCAGGCCGTCCAGGCGCTGCTCAAGGGCAAGGACCTCGACTTCGCGATCCAGTTCGTGAACTACCGCTAGTCGCTCCACCCCAGGAGGGCGCATCGGGGCGGAGGGCCGGAAACGGCCCCTGCCGCCCTCGATGGGCCCTCCCGTCATAGGTGCGCCGGAGTGTCGGGCGCCGCTGGCGACCGTTCGGTTCGGCCCTGGCCCGGTCGTCCCGCGCCACCCGGAGCGCGCCGACCGAGCGCAGGGCCGAGCGACCGCGACTACGTGGTCTGATCGGAGGACGACCGCATGACAGCGATGTCGGGCGCGCCGTGGTCGGTGTCCCTGGACTACTCGCACGACGCGGCGTTCGCGCTGGCGATCCGCGACGCGCTCGGCATCGCCGGCCCACCGGGGCTGCCTCCGGTGGCGCCCCTGCCGGAGCTGGCCGTCGACCCGGCCGCCCCGGCCGACGGAGCCGGCGCGGCGTGGCGGCACTGGTGGGACCGCGTCCTGCCGCCGACCGGGCAGGACGGGCCCGGCTCCCCCGTCCTGCCGGATGCTCCGCTGGACCGTGTCGTCGCGGAGAACTTCGGCGCCCTGCAGACGTGGAGCGCCGCCCGTAAACGTGAGGTCGCCCGCGCCACCGGCCCCGGTCACGCCGTTCCCCGGATCCGGGACTTCCTGCGCGAGCACGAGCAGGCCACCGGTGTCCGGCTGGCCGGGTTCCGGCTCGGCGTGACCGCGCTCCCCGTCGCCGGCCCGGTGTTCCTGCCGCTCGGCGGGGACCGGATCGCCGTCAGCATCGCGCTGCTGTCCGACCGGACGGAGTACCTCAGGCGCATCCTCGCGCACGTCGGCCCCTGACCGGGGGCCGCAGCCCCGGAGCGGCCTGCGGCCGGGCGGGTCAGCCGCGGACCCAGTCGGCCGAGTGGCGCTGCGCCCCGAGCCCGACGGCGTCGAACTCGTCGAAGCGCCCCTCCGGCACGGTCGCGCCGAGCCGGCGCAGCGCCTGCGAGATGGGGGTGCCGTCGGCGGACCGCGGCTCGTCCTCCTCGATGCGCAGCGGTCCGAGGTCGATCCGGCCGTGCAGCCAGACGGCCGCCTGCTGGGTGCCGGCGCCGCCGAAGAAGTCGGCCTCGACGTAGGCGATCGGGCCGGCCTGCGACCAGGCCTCCAGTCTGCGACCGAATCCGGCGGGGAAGCGGGTGAAGCCCGGCTCTGCACGGTCGCCGGGGACGTTCAGGACGCCGTGCAGCCGCTCGGTCATCGGGATCAGCGCCAGGCCCTGCGCCAGTCGCGCGACCTGCGCGACCGGCACTTCGGCCGCCACCACGTCGAGCAGGTCGGCGGTGGCGAGCAGAGCGTTGAGTTCGTATGACATTCCGTCATTCTGCGCTGATCAGCACCGTCGGGTCAGCCGAATATTCGAACTGACTATCCATCGGTCAGGATGGGGGCATGACGAGTCCCTTCCGCCGTCCGACGGCCGAGGAGCTGGCGGCCGCGCACGACGCGACGATCCCGGACGTGGCGGCTCCCGGGCTGCGGGTGCTGTTCTGCGGGATCAACCCGGGCCTGTGGTCCGGCGCCACGGGCCGGCACTTCGCGCGGCCGGGCAACCGCTTCTGGCCCGCGCTGCACCGCTCGGGGTTCACCCCGCGGCAGTTGCGTCCCGACGAGCAGGACGAGCTGCTCGGGTACGGCCTCGGCATCACCAACGTGGTGGCGCGCACCACGGCCCGGGCGGACGAGCTGACCGCGGACGAGTACCGGACGGGCGGGGCCGCCCTGGTCGAGCGGGTCGAGCGGCTGCGGCCCCGGGTCCTGGCGGTGCTCGGCATCGGCGCCTACCGAGCGGCGTTCGGGCGGCCGAAGGCCCGGGTCGGGCCGCAGCCGGAGGGCATCGGCGCGACCGCGGTCTGGGTGCTGCCCAACCCGAGCGGGCTCAACGCGCACTACACGCCGGACGGCATCGCCGCCGAGTTCCGCCGGCTGCGCGAGGCCGTCGAGGCGGATCAGGAAGGCGAACGGGACGGCCGCTGAACGGCCGCCAGCCCGGCCGGCAGCGGCGCCGACCGCAGCTCGCGGACGAGTGCGCGGACGGCCGCGGTGCGGGCGAGCGCGGGAGTGGTGACGTACCCGATCCGGCGGCTCGGCGGTCTCGGGCCGAGGTCGGTGACGGCGAGGCCGGGCGGGGCGCCGAGCAGGCTGAGTCCGGGCACCACGGCCATCCCGACGCCCTGGGCGACCAGGGAGAGCACCACGGTGTCGTCCTCGACCCGGATCGTGGCGGGCGGCAGCCAGTCCTGTTCGGACCACCAGCTCCTGGTGTAGGAGCTGCAGTTCTCGTCCCAGTCGACCAGCGGGAGCTCCTTGGGCCGGGTGTGGCCGGCCGGGTGGACGAGGGCGTAGGACTCCTCGAAGAGCGGCACCACGACGAGGCCGGGCGGGGGTCCGGCCGCGGGGTCGACGGTGGCGATGCCGAGGTCGGCCCGGCCGTCCGCGACCTCGCCGGCCGTGCCGGACCCCAGCTCCCGCACGATCCGCACCTGCGGGGCGAGCCCCGGGTGCCGGGCGGTGACCCCGGCGATCACGGCGGGCAGCAGCTGGGCGGCCGCGCTGCGGAAGGCGGCCACCACCGGGCGCCCGGTGACCTCGCCGGTCGACGCCTCCCGGACCTCGGCCGGCAGGGCCGCGAGCAGCCGCAGCACCTGCCGGGCGTGCGCGGCGGCCCGTTCGCCGGCCGGGGTGGGGCGGGCGCCGTGCCGGCCGCGGTCGAAGAGCACCGCGCCGAGTCTGCCCTCCAGGGTGCGCACCGCGTGCGAGACGGCGGACTGGGTCAGGCCGAGTGCCGACGCCGCCGCGGTGAAGCTCCGCTCCCGGTCGACGGCGGCCAGGATGCGCAGCTCGTGCGGGGCGAGGTCGGTGTCCCGCCGCGGGGATCCGTCGGTCATCGGGCCACCCTACCGTCGGCCCATGAACAGGATTCATGGAAAGGCGGCCTCCCATCGACGGCGACCCCTGCCCGGCGCCCGGACGCCGTCCTACGGTCGTCACCGATCCCCGAACCCGTGTCAGGAGCAGCGCCGTGACCCGTACCGCCACCCCCTTCACCGCCGTCCACCAGGTCGCCCGGCCGACAGGCCTGCCGTCCCCCGCGGACTTCGCCTTCGTCGACGGGACGCTCCCCGCGACCGGTGGCGGCCAGGCCCTGGTCGAGAACGTGCTGCTCTCCGTGGACCCGTACATGCGGGAGGAGATGGACGGCGGATGGGCGCTGGACGCGCCGCTGGAGGGCCGCACGGTCGGCCGGGTGGTGGAGTCCCGCACCCCGGCGCTGGCCGTCGGCGACCTGGTCTTCCACCGCCACGGCTGGCGGACGCACGCGCTGGTCGGCGCGGACGACGCCCGGGTGCTGCCGGACCTGCCCGGTGTCCCGCCGAGCGCCCACCTCGGGCTGCTCGGCGGCACCGGCCTCAGCGCGTACGTCGGCCTGACCAGGATCGCCCGGCTGCAGCCCGGCGAGGACCTGTACGTCTCCGCGGCGGCGGGCGGCGTGGGCAGCGCCGTCGGCCGGATCGCCCGGCTGCTCGGCGCCGGGCGGCTCGTCGGCAGCGCAGGCTCCCCCGCGAAGGTCGCCCACCTCACCGACCGGCTCGGCTTCGACGCCGCCTTCGACCACCACGACGGCCGGATCGGCGACCTGTTGCGGGCGGCCGCCCCCGACGGCGTCGACGTCTACTTCGACAACGTCGGCGGCGACCACCTGGAGGGGGCGATCGAGGTGCTCCGCGACCACGGGCGGATCGCCTGGTGCGGCGCCGTCGCCCAGTACAACGGCGCCGAGCCGCCCGCCGCGCCGCGCAACCTGTACGACGTCGTCGGCAAGAGCCTGCGGCTGGAGGGCTTCCTCGTCCGCGACCACCTGGCGGTGCGCGACGAGCTGTACGGCTTCCTGGTGCCCCACCTGCGGAGCGGCCTGGTCCGGTCGGACGAGACCGTGGTGGACGGCTTCGACCGGATCGTCGACGCCTTCCTCGGCATGCTGCGGGGCGACACCGTCGGCAAGGCGCTCGTCCGGGTGTGAGCGCCGCCCGGCCGGTCAGTCCACGGTGACGGGGGCGGGTTCGCCCGCGGTCAGGTGCAACAGCTCGCGGTAGGTCAGCGGGAGGACGGTGTGCGGGTGGCCGGCGGCCGCCCAGAGCACCGGGTGGGCCTCCAGTGCGGTGTCGACGACGGTGCGCAGCGGCGCCGGGTGGCCGACCGGGGCGACGCCGCCGATCGCCTGCCCGGTGGCCTCGCGGACCTGCTGCGCGCCGGCCCGGGTGATCGGCCCGGTGCCCAGGCGCTCGGCGAGGAAGGCGGTGTCCACCCGGTGGGCGCCGCTGGTCATCACCAGCAGCGGGGCGCCGTCGCAGACGAAGACCAGGCTGTTGGCGATCGCGCCGACCTCGCAGCCGAGGGCGGCCGCGGCCTCGGCTGCCGTCCGTGCCGAGTCCGGCAGGACCCGGATCGCGGCGCCGACACCGGCGGCGGCGAGGGCCTCGGCGACCCGACGGCTACGCTCGGGCAGCCCGGAGGGGCCGGCGGCCGGGTCGGTGGACGGGGTCGCGGTCATGGGGCTCCTCGCTCGGGGGCGGCGCCGATCCGTACTGGGCGCCAGCCTGCTCCGCGGGCGGGCGGGTTGTCCAACCGTTTCAGGGACGGCGGCGGGCCCGGGCGAGGATGCGCAGCGGGGCGAGGAGGCCGTAGCCGATGTCGCGGCGGAGGGCGCCGGCGCCGGCCCGTTCGACGGCGGTGAGCTGGTGGGCCATCAGGTCGGTCATGGTGCGGCCGACGGCCCGCAGGCCGGGGTCGGCGCGGTCGACGACGTCCGCGGAGGCGTCCAGGGCGCGGCGGGCCCGGGCGCACTGGTCGGCGAGCAGGGCGCGGACGGCGGCGGTGTCGCGGGCCGTCCGCAGGTCCTCGGGGGTGACGCCGTGCTCGGCGAGGCGTTCGCGGGGGATGCAGAGCCGTCCGGCGGCGAGGTCGCCGGCCAGGTCGGCGAGGAAGTCGACGCGCTGGGCGGCGTCGACGAACCGGCGCCAGGCCCGGGTCTGCTCCCCGTCGGGGCCGCCGGTGTACTGCAGGCCGGTGAAGACCAGGATGCCGGGCAGGGCGTAGGCGTCGAGGTAGTCCTGGTAGTCCTGCTCGGTGCCGAAGCCGGTGAAGGCGGCCTCGGCGGTGGCCGCTCCGGCGAGGAAGCCGTGCACCCAGTGCTCGGGGAGTCCTCGGGTGCGGACGGCGTGCGCGTAGGCCCGCAGCACCGGGTCGGCGCTGCGGGCGGGGGTGTCGAGCGCCTCGGCGGTGCGCTCGGCGAGGTCCTTGAGGCCGTCGGCCCGCTCCCGGGCGGTGCCGTTCTCGGCGGTGTCGTCGACGAGGTTCATGAAGGCGAGCCCGGCGGCCAGGTAGGGCACCAGGGGAGGGGCGGCGAGCAGCCGCAGCGCCAGGTAGGGGGCCTGCTCGCGGCGCAGGACGCGCCGGGCGGCGGCCGTGTAGTCGGCGCGCAGCGGCGCCTCGGTGACGGCGGCGGCGGTCAGGGTGGCGCGCCAGCTGGGCACGGCTCTCCTCGGCGGCGGGGCGTGGGGACCGGCCCACCGTAGCGCGTGCCGTGCACCGCCCCGGCCTCCCGGTGCCGGGGCGTCAGGTCCGGTCGGGCGCCCGGGCCTCCGGCCGCGTCCCGGGGCCGGGGCTCACCAGCCCGCGAACCGCTCGTCGGTGCTGACGACCTCGCGGCCGAGCGGCGCGAGCGAGATCGGGATCATCTTGAGGTTCGCCCAGCCGAACGGGATGCCGATGATCGACAGGAAGAGCGGGATGCTGGTCACGAAGTGGGCGATGGCCAGCCACCAGCCGGCGAAGATCAGCCAGATCACGTTGCCGACGCAGGAGGCGGGACCGGCGTCGGGCTTGTCCACCGTCGTGCGGCCGAACGGCCACAGCACGTAGCCGGCGAGCCGGAAGGACGCGATGCCGAACGGGATCGTGATGATCAGGATGAAGCAGATGATCCCGGCCACCGCGTAGCCGATCGCCATCCAGAGGCCGCAGAACAGCAGCCACAGGACGTTGAGGATGAGCTCGATCACCTTCATACCGTCCAGCCTGGCATGCGCCGGGCCGGGCGGCCATCGAGACGTCCGCGATCCGCCCGGACAAGCCGCTTTACCGTTTCATTACTATAGGACGGCCGATTCCGCATCCTGGCACCGCGCCCCGCGCGGCGGTCCGCGCTGCGCGCTGCCCGGATCCGCTGACGAGAGGACAGACGTCATGCCCGTTCCCCGGGTCCGGACGACCAGCCTGCCCGGTGTGGGCATCCAGTACGACCTGACGACCCGAGAACACCGGCACCTCTCCGTCATCGCCCACCGCGACGGCACCCGCAGCCTCAACGTCTACCGCGCCGACGACCCCGACGCCTGCGCGCAGGCCCTGCACCTGACGGCGGACGAGTCGACCGCCCTGGTCGACGCACTGATGCCCGCCCACCACAGCCCCGGCGTGCTGCACACCACCGACCTCGGGCTGGTCGCCGAATGCATCCCGCTCGGCGGCACCTCGTACTGGAACGGCCGGCTGCTCGGCGACACCAGGATGCGCACGGCCACCGGCGTCTCCATCGTCGCGGTGCTCCGCCGCACCGGCGCGGTGCCCTCGCCCGGCCCGGACTTCCGGCTGGCCGGCGGGGACACCCTCATCGTCATCGGCACCCGCGAGGGCGTGGACGCCGCCGCCGCGATCCTGGGACGGGAGTGATCGGGTGCACACCGCCACCGTCTTCATCGAACTCGGCACCGTCGTCCTCGTCCTCGGCCTGCTCGGCCGGCTCGCGAGCCGGTACGGGCAGTCCCCGATACCCCTCTACCTCCTCGGCGGCCTGGCCTTCGGCCACGGCGGGCTGCTGCCGCTCAGCTCCAGTGAGGAGTTCGTCGCGACCGGCGCCGAGATCGGCGTCGTCCTGCTGCTGCTCATGCTCGGCCTGGAGTACACCGCCGCCGACCTGGTGACCAACCTCAAGCAGCAGTACCCGGCCGGCGCCGTCGACTTCGCGTTCAACGCGCTGCCGGGCGCGGCCGCCGGACTGCTGCTCGGCTGGGGCCCGGTGGCCGCCGTGGTGCTGGCCGGCGTCACCTGGATCTCCTCCTCCGGAGTGATCGCCAAGGTGCTCGGCGACCTCGGCCGGCTCGGCAACCGGGAGACCCCGGTGATCCTCAGCGTCCTGGTGCTGGAGGACCTGTCGATGGCCCTCTACCTGCCGATCCTCACCGCCCTGCTGGCCGGCGCCGGACTGCTCGCCGGCAGCATCACCCTGGCGATCGCCCTGGCCACCGCGGGCGCGGTGCTCTTCGTCGCGCTCCGCTACGGCCGGCTGATCTCGAAGTTCGTCTCGCACGACGACCCGGAGAAGCTGCTGCTGGTGGTCTTCGGCCTCACCCTGCTGGTGGCCGGCATCGCCCAGCAGCTGCAGGTGTCGGCCGCGGTCGGCGCCTTCCTGGTCGGCATCGCCCTCTCCGGCGAGGCCGCCGAGGGTGCGCACACGCTGCTCAGCCCGCTGCGGGACCTCTTCGCGGCGGTCTTCTTCGTCTTCTTCGGCCTGAGCACCGACCCGACCTCGATCCCGCCGGTGCTGCTGCCCGCACTGGCCCTCGCGCTCGTCACCACGCTCACGAAGATCGCCACGGGGTACTGGGCCGCCCGCCGGGCCGGCATCGGACCGCGGGGACGCTGGCGGACGGGCGGAGCGCTGGTCGCCCGCGGCGAGTTCTCCATCGTCATCGCCGGGCTGGCGGTCACCGCCGGCATCGAACCGGACCTCGGCCCGCTGGCCACCGCCTACGTGCTCGTCCTGGTGATCGTCGGCCCGCTGGCGGCCCGCTGGACGGAGCCCGCGGCCGGACGCCTGGCCGCACTGCGCAGGCGCCGGTGGACACCGGTGCGGCAGCGCGGGGCGGCGCAGCCGGCGCCGGACGAGGAAGCGGTGGAGCCCGTGCAGTCCTGACATGCGGTCACCGTGGCGAGCCGGTCTCGCACCGTTCGCCGCATCCGGATTGCGCGGTTCTCCCCCGGCCTTCGGCCGGGAGGTGCCCCCACGCGCCCCTGGAGGGTGCGCCCGGACCTGTCCGGGGGGTGCCCTCCGGCTTCGAGTCCGTCAGCCGAGGGCCTCGGGGGGTTCGGTCGGGTGGGGGATCTCGGGGGTGTCCGGGGCTTCGGCGAGGAGGGTGCCGAGGCGGTCGCGGAGGCGGCCGGAGGCGGCCCGCAGGCGTTCGGCGCGGTCGGCGCGGGTCCCGGTCGGCTCCACGGGGACGACCGGGACGCCGTGGGCCTTCGCGGTGGCCACCAGGCCGTCGGCGGCGGCCGGCAGAGCGGCGAGCGCGGTGGCGGCGAACAGGCCGCCGCCGAGCTGCCGCGGCCGCCCGAGCAGTCCGCGGTGGACGATCTCGCAGGGCAGCAGCCGCTCCTCGCGGCCGGCGGCGCGGGCGACGACCCACTTGCGGCCGGGCACCGGCGGCAGGAACTCCCTGATCCGGTCGACCTCCTTGTCGAGGACGACGTCGGGCAGCAGGTCGAGCGTGGAGTGCAGGCGCAGCTCCTGCACCTTCGCCCAGGGGACGTCCTCGCCGTCGAAGCCGACCTTCTCCGGACCGAAGGCGACCTGGCCGAGCCCGTCCAGCTGGTGGAGCAGCCAGACGGCCGGCCCGGGGACGCGCGGGTGGCGGCCGATCAACGCGGCGATCGACACCTCCCAGTCGTCGGTGGCCGGTGCCTCGGGCGGCGGCAGGGTGGCGAGCGCCCGCCGGACCCAGTCGCCCTCGCCGACGACGTTGCGGGCCTTGGCCCGGCCGGTCCGCGCGGCCGTGCCGAGCGCCGTGCCGGCCCGGCGGCCGAATTCCTGCGCGCCGTCGCGCACCCCCATGTCCCGCTCCCCCTCGGCCGGATGACGTCCCGTCCAGTCTGCCCGAACGTCAGGGGCCGGGACGGTCCGGCGGGGCGGGTCGGCCGTCCGCGGCCCGGGCGCTCTCCTCGGCGCGGGCGAGCAGCACGCCGCGCTCGCGGGCGTTGCGGGTGAGGCCGGCGGCGCGGGTGAACTCGGCGGCGGCCTCGCCGTGCCGGCCGAGCCTGGCCAGCAGGTCGCCGCGGACGCCGGGCAGCAGGTGGTAGCCGCGCAGGGCGGGCTCGTCGGCGAGTTCGTCGGCCAGGTCGAGGCCGGTCTGCGGGCCGAAGGCCATGCCGAGCGCGACGGCCCGGTTGAGGTCGACCACCGGTGAGGGGCTGCGGGCGGCGAGGGCGGTGTAGAGGGCGGCGATCCTCACCCAGTCGGTCTGTTCGGCGGTGCCGGCCCGGGCGTGGCAGGCGGCGATGGCGGCCTGCAGGGCGTACGGGCCGGGCGGGGTGCCCTGCTCGGCGGCGAGGGCCTCGGCACGGTCGTGGGCGGCGAGGCCGCGGTGGATCAGCAGCCGGTCCCAGCGGCTGCGGTCCTGGTCGAGCAGCAGGACGGGTTCGCCGCCCGGGCCGGTGCGGGCGGGGGTGCGGGAGGCCTGGATCTCCATCAGGGCGATCAGGCCGTGCACCTCGGGTTCGCGGGGCATCAGGCCGGTGAGCACGCGGCCGAGCCGCATCGCCTCCTCGCAGAGGGCGGGCCGCATCCAGTCGTCACCGGCGGTGGCGGCGTAGCCCTCGTTGAAGACGAGGTAGACGACTTCGAGCACCGAGGCGAGCCGCGGGGCGAGTTCCTCGCCCTCCGGCACCTCGAAGGGGACTTCGGCCTTGGCGAGGGTGCGCTTGGCACGGACGATCCGCTGGGCGACGGTGGCCTCGGCGGTGAGGAAGGCGCGGGCGATCTCCTCGGTGGACAGGCCGCCGAGCAGCCGCAGGGTGAGGGCGACCCGCGCCTCGGTGGAGAGCACCGGGTGGCAGGCGGTGAAGACCAGCCGGAGCAGGTCGTCCTCGATCTCGTCGGCGAGGACGGCCTGTTCCGGCTGCGGACCCTGCGGCGGGTCGGTCTCCAGGTCGTGGCCGACCAGGCGGAGCTTCTCGGCGAGCCCGGCCTCGCGGCGGATCCGGTCGACGGCGCGGCGGCGGGCGGTGACGGTGAGCCAGGCGCCCGGGTTGTCGGGCACGCCGGCCTCGGGCCACTGCTCCAGGGCGGCGACCAGCGCGTCCTGGGCGGCCTCCTCGGCGAGGCCGACGTCGCGGACCAGCCGGGCCAGGCCGGCGATGATCCTGGCCGATTCGATCCGCCAGACCGCTTCGACGGTGCGGTGGGTGTGGGGTGCCGTCACAGCTCCCCATCACAGCAGTCCGGGGCCGCCCGCGGCCAGCGCGGCGCGGCCCCGGACGGGCCGGGACGGGTCAGCCGGTGATCGGCTTCTGGTGCTCGTCGCGCCAGGCCTGTTCCTTGGCGGCGTCCTCCGGGTCGAGGATCTCGGCCGGGAAGTCGGAGGCCTCGAAGACCTTGCGGAGCTCCAGCACCGCGCCGTCCTCGAACGGGGCGCGGCCGGCCCACTCCAGGGCCTCCTCGCGGGAGCTCACGTCGAGCACCCAGAAGCCGGCGATGAGTTCCTTGGTCTCGGCGAAGGGCCCGTCGGTGACGGTGGCCTTCCCGCCCTTGAAGGTGAGCCGGGCGCCGTTGGAGCTGGGGTGCAGGCCGTCGGCGGCGAGCATGATGCCGGCCTTGATCAGTTCCTCGTTGAACCGGTTCATCGCGTCCATCGCCTCCTTGGTCGGCATGACGCCGGCCTCGGAGTCCTCGTTGGCCTTGACGATCAGCATGAAGCGCATGGTGGTGCCTTCCTCGGGTGTCGGACTCCGCCCGGTGCGGGCCGGGGCGCCGGTCGTTCCGGCTTCCGTCTGTGCGTCGAACGGGACGGGCCCGGATCGACACGGCCGCGGAGAATATTTCCGCGGATTCCTCCGCCGGGCCGTCAGCGGTGCTCGCGGCGGGGTTCGACGGCGTTCTGCAGGCGGTCCCACTCGGCGATGTCGGGGTGATGGAGGTCGAAGGCGGGGCTCTCCGAACGGATCCGGGGCAGTGCGGCGAAGTTGTGCCGCGGCGGCGGGCAGGAGGTCGCCCACTCCAGCGAGCGGCCGAAGCCCCAGGGGTCGTCCTCGGCGACCTTCTCGCCGTACTTGGCGGTCTTCCAGACGTTGTAGAGGAACGGCAGGATCGACAGGCCGAGCAGGAAGGACCCGACGGTGGAGAGGCTGTTCAGCGCGGTGAAGCCGTCCCCGGCGAGGTAGTCGGCGTAGCGGCGGGGCATGCCTTCGGCGCCGAGCCAGTGCTGGACGAGGAAGGTGGTGTGGAAGCCGATGAACAGCGTCCAGAAGGTGATCTTGCCGAGGCGTTCGTCGAGCATCTTGCCGGTCATCTTGGGCCACCAGAAGTGGAAGCCGGCGAACATCGCGAAGACGACGGTGCCGAAGACCACGTAGTGGAAGTGGGCGACGACGAAGTACGAGTCGGAGACGTGGAAGTCGATCGGCGGGGAGGCCAGCAGCACGCCGGTGAGGCCGCCGAACAGGAAGGTGACGAGGAAGCCGATGCTCCAGAGCATCGGGGTCTCGAAGCTGAGCGAGCCCTTCCACATGGTGCCGACCCAGTTGAAGAACTTCACACCGGTCGGCACCGCGATCAGCAGGGTCATGAACGAGAAGAACGGCAGCAGCACCTGCCCGGTCACGAACATGTGGTGCGCCCAGACGGTGACCGACAGGCCGGTGATGGCGATGGTGGCCGCGATCAGGCCGGTGTAGCCGAAGATCGGCTTGCGGCTGAAGACCGGGATGACCTCGGTCACGATGCCGAAGAACGGCAGCGCGATGATGTAGACCTCGGGGTGCCCGAAGAACCAGAACAGGTGCTGCCAGAGGATCGGCCCGCCGTTGGCCGGGTCGAAGACGTGCGCGCCGAACTTGCGGTCGGCCTCCAGGGCGAACAGCGTGGCGGCCAGCACCGGGAACGCGAAGAGCACCAGGATGCTGGTGAAGAGGACGTTCCAGACGAAGATCGACATCCGGAAGACGGTCATGCCGGGCGCCCGCAGGCAGGCGATGGTGGTGATGAAGTTGACCGCGCCGAGGATGGTGCCGAAGCCGGACAGCGCCAGACCCATGATCCACATGTCGCCGCCGATGCCGGGCGAGTGGACCACGCCGGAGAGCGGCGTGTAGGCGAACCAGCCGAAGTCGGCGGCGCCGTCCGGGGCGAGGAAGCTGCCGACGACGATGATCGAGCCGAGCAGGTAGAGCCAGTAGGCGAGCGCGTTGAGCCGGGGGAAGGCCACGTCCGGGGCGCCGATCTGCAGCGGCATGATCCAGTTGGTGAAGCCGGCGAACAGCGGGGTCGCGAACATCAGCAGCATGATCGTGCCGTGCATGGTGAACAGCTGGTTGTACTGCTCGTTCGACACGATCTGGGTGCCCGGCTGGGCCAGCTCGGCCCGCATCACCAGGGCCATCACGCCGCCGATCAGGAAGAAGGCGAACGAGGTGGTCAGGTAGAGCGTGCCGATCTGCTTGTGGTCGGTGGTGGTCAGCCAGCCCACCAGCTTGCGCCCGCGGCCACCGCGGCGGGCCGAGCCGAAACCGCGGCGGGGCTCGCGCGGCGGGGGCCGGTGCTCGGTGTCGGTCGGGAGAATCGTCACTGCACCACTCCTCCGCGCCAGGCCCACCGGCCGTTCAACGGGTAACCGGCCCATCAGTACCAGCCCGGCCCCCGAACGGACGGAGGCGCGCCGGAGCGGTGGACGGAGTCACCCGCTTCGCCCCGGGAGGTCGGGACCACCTCAGGGGCGGGAGGTACCCCCGCGCGCGCCCTGGTCTGGTGGCCCCCCGCCCCCGGGGAGCGGGGTGCCCGAGCCGTCAGCGGCCGGCCATGCGTTCCAGGCGGGCGATGCGTTCGGGCATCGGGGGGTGGGTGGAGAAGAGCTTGGCGCCGACCTCGCCGGGCCGGAACGGGTTGGCGATCATCATGTGGCTGGCCGTCTGCAGCTGGGGCTCGGGCGGCAGCGGCAGGCGCTGGGTGCCGGTCTCCAGCTTGCGCAGTGCGCTGGCGAGGGCGAGCGGGTCGCCGGTGATGCGGGCGCCGTCGGCGTCGGCCTGGTACTCGCGGGAGCGGCTGACGGCCAGCTGGATCAGCGAGGCGGCGATCGGCCCGAGGATCATGATCATCAGCATGCCGATCAGGCCGGGGCCCTCGTCGTCGTCGCTGCGGCCCACCGGGATCAGCCAGGCGAAGTTCACCAGGAACATCACCACCGAGGCGAGGGCGCCGGCGACCGAGGAGATCAGGATGTCCCGGTTGTAGACGTGGCTGAGCTCGTGGCCGATGACGCCGCGCAGCTCGCGCTCGTCGAGCAGCTGCAGGATGCCGTCGGTGCAGCAGACCGCGGCGTTGCGCGGGTTGCGGCCGGTGGCGAAGGCGTTCGGTGCCGGGGTCGGCGAGATGTAGAGCCGGGGCATCGGCTGGCGGGCCGAGGTGGAGAGCTCCCGGACGATCCGGTAGAGCTGCGGGGCCTCGATCTCGCTCACCGGCCGGGCCCGCATCGCCCGCAGGGCGAGCTTGTCGCTGTTCCAGTACGCGTAGGCGTTGGTGGCGATCGCGATGACCAGGGCGACCAGCAGCCCGGTGCGTCCGAAGAAGCTGCCGATCAGCAGGATCAGTGCCGACAGGCCGCCGAGAAGTACGGCCGTCCTCAACCCGTTGTGCTGGCGGTGCACGGCAGGCCCTCCGTGGTGGTGCGACGGGGAGCCCGGTGGCGGCGCCCTCGTGGGAATCAACGGAAGGATGCCGCTCGTTCGTTCCCCGCCGCACGTCGGGCGGGCCGCCCGGGTGCCCCCGGGCGGTCAGAACAGAGTGCCCCCGACCACCTGCAGGACCAGCTGCGGAGCGACCGAGAGCACCACCGCACCGCCCGCGGTGAGCGCCAGCGCGGCCGCCAGCGGACCGGGGGTGCGGACCGCGCGGACCTCGGCGCCGGCCTCCGCCGGGGCGAACAGCCGGGCCGTCCACAGCAGGTAGTAGTAGAGGGCGATCACCACGTTGACCGCCATCACGACGGCCAGCCAGCCCAGCTTCGCGTCGACGGCGGCGCGGAAGACCACGACCTTGCCGAACAGGCCGATCACGCCGGGCGGCAGGCCGGCCAGGCAGAGCAGGAAGAAGGCCATCGCGAGGGCGCTCCACCGGCCGCGGGCGAACAGTCCGCGGTGGTCGTCCAGCCGGGTGCCGGCCGTCCTGGCCACCACGGCGGCGACGCCGAACGCGCCCAGGTTGACCACGCCGTAGATCAGCGCGTACGCGACGGTCGCGCCGAGCGGCTGCGGCGAGCCCTGGTGGCCGGCGGCGGCCAGCGGGACGAGCAGGTAGCCGGCCTGGCCGACGGAGGACCAGGCGAGCAGCCGCACCGCGCTGAACGGGGTGTCGCCGCGCTGCCGGACGGCGGCGACGTTGCCGGCCGTCATGGTCAGAGCGGCCAGCACCGCCAGCACCGGGCCCCAGGTGTGCCCGTACGGGTGGAAGGCGATCGTGGTGACCAGGGCGAGCCCGGCCAGGCCCGCCGCCTTGCCGACCACCGAGAGGTAGCCGGCCACCGGGATCGGCGCGGCGGTGTAGGTGTCGGGCAGCCAGAAGTGGAAGGGCACGGCCGCGACCTTGAAGGCGAAGCCGACCAGGGTGAGCACCGCGCCGGCCTCGGCCAGCGGCTTCAGCTGCCCGGGCACGCGGGTCAGGCCGTCGGCGATCGCCACGAGGTGGATCGAGCCGGTCGCGGCGTAGACGAAGCCGACGCCGAGCAGCATCACGGCGGTCGCGGTGACCGAGGAGAGGAAGAACTTCAGTGCGCCCTCGGCGCCGCGGCCGTCCCGGCGCAGCGCAACCAGGGCGAAGGCCGGCAGCGAGGCCACCTCCAGGGCGATGATCAGCGTCGCCAGGTCGCGGGAGGCGGGCAGCAGGGCGGCGCCGGAGGCGCTGGAGAGCAGCAGGAACCAGTACTCGCCGCCGGGCAGCCGCTCCTCGTCCACGGTGTGCAGGGAGAGCAGGACGGCGATCAGCGCGCCGCCGAGCGCGAGCAGCTGGAAGGCGAGCGCGAAGTGGTCGGCGGTGTAGCTGCACGCCCCGCCGGCCGCCTTCAGGCAGAAGGTGGAGCGGGCGTCGCCGCGCACCAGCGGCAGCATCGACAGCAGGGCCAGCAGCAGGCCCGCGGCCGAGGCCCAGCCCAGGACGCGCTTGTGGCCGGCCGGCAGGAAGAGGTCCGCGACCAGCACGGCGAGTGCGGCGAGCGCCGCGACCAGCGGCGGCGCGACGGCCACCCAGTCGACGGACTGGATGAGGCCGCCGGGGTCGGCGACGGCGAGTGGGTTCATGGCGGGCTGCCCCAGGAGAGGAGATCCGAGCGGGGTGCTGATCACGGCTCAGCCACCCCCGAGCAGGTGCTTGACGGCCGGGTCGGACAGACTGAGCAGCAGGGCCGGCCAGACGCCGGCGACCAGGGTGAGCGCGGCCAGCGGTGTCCAGCTGGCCGCCTCGTACGCCTTGATGTCGGGCAGCTCGGTGACGAGTGCGGGCTGCTTCGGGTCGCCCATGCAGACCCGGCGGACGACGACCAGCAGGTAGCCGGCGGTCAGCAGGGTGCCGAGGCCGGCCAGCACCATGTAGGTGACGAACGCGGGCCGGGAGAGCCCGGCGGCCGGGTCGAAGGCACCGAACATGGCGAGCAGCTCGCCCCAGAAGCCGGCCAGGCCGGGCAGGCCGAGGCTGGCGACGGCGGCGAAGGCGAGCAGCGCGCCGATCCGCGGGGCCCGGCCGTACAGGGCGGCGCCGGTGGCGCCGGCCAGGGTGTCCAGGTCGGAGGTGCCGTAGCGGTCCTTGACCGCGCCGACGAGGAAGAAGAGCAGGCCGGTGATCAGGCCGTGGGCGATGTTGCCGAACAGCGCGCCGTTCACCCCGGCGGGGGTGAGCGTGGCGATGCCGAGCAGCACGAAGCCCATGTGGCCGACCGAGGAGTAGGCGATGAGGCGCTTGAGGTCGCCCTTGGCGCCCTGGCGGGCCAGGGCGAGGCAGGCCAGCGAGCCGTAGAGGATGCCGACGGCGGCGAACGCGCCCAGGTAGGGGGCGAAGGTCGCGGCGCCCTCGGGGACGACCGGCAGCAGCACCCGGACGAGGCCGTAGGTGCCCATCTTCAGCAGCACGCCGGCCAGCAGCACCGAGCCGACGGTCGGTGCGGCGGTGTGCGCGTCCGGCAGCCAGCTGTGCAGCGGCCAGGCGGGGGCCTTCACGGCGAGGCCGACCAGGATCGCGAGGGCCGCGACCACCTGGGTGGTGTGGCTCAGTCCGGCGCCGTGGGCGGCGGCCAGCCGGGTCATGTCGAAGGTGCCGGCGTTGAAACCGATCAGCAGGAAGCCGAGCAGCATCACGGCCGAGCCGAGCAGCGTGTACAGGATGAACCGGTTGGCGGCCGGCACCTTCGCGCCGCTGCCCCAGCGGGCGATCAGGAAGTACATCGGGATCAGCACGACCTCGAACGCCACGAAGAACAGCACCAGGTCGAGCACCGCGAAGGTCGCCAGCATGCCGACCTCCAGCAGGAGCAGCAGGCCGGTGAACGACCGCGCGGAGGGCACGCCCTCGCCGGCGGGCAGCCGGCGGGTGGAGTACAGCGCGCAGAGGAAGGTCAGCAGCGCGGTGAGGACGAGCAGCGGCAACGAGATGCCGTCCACGCCGAGGTGCAGCCGGACGTCGATCGCCGGGATCCAGCGGACGTTCGTGACGGCCTGCATCACGGCGGGGCGGTCCTGGTCGAAGCCGACCGCCAGGGTGACGGCGAGCGCCAGGGTCGCGCCGGTGACGCCGGTGCCGAACCACAGGGCGCGGCGGTCGGCGGCGGCGCGGTCGGTCCCGAACGGGACGAGGGTGGCGGCGGCGCCGGCCAGCGGCAGCAGCAGGAGGGCGATGAGGACTGCGTTCATCGGGGGCTCCAGGTTCGTGCTGCGGCGGGTCGGGTCGGGTGCGGGGTACGGATCATGTGCCGACCGCCACCAGGACGGCGAGCAGGACGGCCCCGGCGAGCAGCGCGCCGAGGTAGCTCTGGGCGTTGCCGGTCTGGGCCCGGCGGACGAGCCAGCCGAGGGCGTTGGTGCCGTTGCCGGCGCCGCGGACGTACGTCTCGACGACCTCGCGGTCGAGGAAGTTCACCAGCCGGGCGGCGGCCGCGGTCGGACGGACGAACAGCGCGCTGTACAGCCGGTCGACGCCGAAGCCGTGCTGGGCGAACCGGTGCACCGGGCCGAGCAGCAGCCGGCCGGGATCGGGCACGGCCCCGGCGGTGGCCGCCTGCCGGGCCCCGGCCGCCCGCCAGGCGGCGTAGGCGATCAGGACGCCGGCCAGCGCCAGGCCGGTGCCGGTGACCGAGGTGGCAAGGGTCGGGCGCAGCGAGCCGCCGTCGAGCAGCGAGGGCAGCCAGCCGTCGCGCAGCCCGAGCAGGCCGAAGGCCATGGTCGGGACGGCGAGCACCCAGAGCGGCCAGCGCATCGCGGCGGGCTCGGCGGTGGCCGGGTCGGCCTCGTCGATCTCGGGCGAGTACGGGGCGCCGGCCTCGGCGGCGGGCGCCCCGGCGGCCGGTGCCGCGGCGGCCCGGCCGTGGAAGGCGACCAGCCAGAGCCGGGTGGAGTAGGCGGCGGTGAGCAGCGCGGTGAGGCCGGCGGCGACCAGGACGATCCAGCCGGCCGCCTCGGGCACCGCCGAGGCGGGGCCGACGCCGCGGGTGAGCGCCTCGCCGTGGGCGGCGTGCTCGGCGGCGGTGAACACCGACTCCTTGGAGAAGAAGCCGGTGAACGGCGGCAGGCCCATCAGGGCGACCAGGCCGATGCCCATCGCCCAGTAGGCGTCCGGCACCCGCTTGCGCAGGTCGGGCATCCGGGACATCGCGGAGATCGAGTTGGTGTGCGCGGCGTGGATGACCACGCCGGCGGTGAGGAAGAGCAGGGCCTTGAAGACGCCGTGGCCGACCAGGTAGAAGACGGCCGAGTCGCGGTCGCCGGAGGCGAGGGCGCCGGCCATGTAGCCGAGCTGGCCGACGGTCGAGTAGGCGAGCACCCGCTTGAGGTCGTCCTGGGCGAGGGCGCAGAGCGCCGAGCCGACCATGGTGACGGCGGCCATCGCGGCGAGCACCACCAGGGCGGCGGCGGAGAGCAGGAAGACCGGCATCAGCCGGGCGACCAGGTAGATGCCGGCCGCGACCATGGTCGCGGCGTGGATCAGCGCGGAGACCGGGGTGGGGCCGGCCATCGCGTCGGGGAGCCAGGTGTGCAGCGGGAACTGCGCGCTCTTGCCGGCGACGCCGCCGAGCAGCAGCAGGGCGGCCAGGGTGGGGTGGCCGAGCCGTCCCTCGGTCGCGGCGGCCAGCACGTCGGTGATCCGGAAGCTGCCGGCGTCGGCGCCGAGCACGAAGATGCCGAACACGAACGGCACGTCGCCGAGCTTGGTGACCAGGAAGGCCTTGAGCGAGGCGGAGCGGGCGTCCTCGGTCTCCCAGTGGTGGCCGATCAGGAAGTACGAGCAGATGCCCATGATCTCCCAGGCGACCAGGAGCACGATCAGGTCGCCGGAGTAGAGCACCAGGAACATCGCCGCGGTGAACAGGGAGACCAGCGCCGCGTACGAGGGGTAGCGGGGGTCGTCCTTGAGGTACGCGGTGGAGTAGATCTGCACCAGGGTGGCGACCAGGCCGACCAGCAGGGAGATCAGGACGGAGAAGCCGTCCAGGTGGAGGGCGAGCGAGACGTCGGGGCCGCCGGTCGGGGTGAGCCGGGTGGCGGCGTCGAGGCTCCGCCCGGTGCCGAGCTGCAGCGCGACGACCACGGCGAGCACCGCGGAGGCGGCGACCGGCAGGACGGCCAGCGGCCGGGCGAGGCCGGGGTGCTTCTTGCCGGTGGCGAGGCCCGCGGCCGCGCCGAGCGCGGGCAGGGCGGGGACGAGGAGGGGCAGGGCGAGGTTCATGCGGCCCGGCCCTCCGGCTCGGTCGCGGCGGCCTCGGGGGCCGCCTCGGACGGGTCGCCGAGCAGGGTGAGCCGGTCGACGTCGGCGGTGCCGCGGGTGCGGAAGACCAGCAGCACGACGGCGAGGCCGAGTCCGATCTCGGCCGCGGCGACCGTGATGGTGAAGAGGGTGAGCGCCTGTCCGGCGTGGACGGCGTCGCGCAGCCAGGCGTCGAAGGCGACCAGGTCGAGGTTGACGGCGTTGAGCATCAGCTCGACGGACATCAGCACCAGGACGACGTTGCGCCGGGCGAGCACGCCGTAGACGCCGACGCAGAACAGCAGCGCGGCGAGGACGGCTGGGTAGACGAGGTGCATCGGCGTCAGCGCTCCTGCGCGGGGGCGGTCGGGGCGGCCGCGGGGGGATTGGCGGTCGTCGGAACGGTCGCCGCGGCGGGCCGGCCGACGGGCTTGCCGGCGCGCAGCTTCCCGGCCCGCGGCCGGGGCAGCGTGCCGGAGGTGCTGCGGGAGAGCACGATCGCGCCGACCAGCGCGGCCAGCAGCAGCACCGACAGCGCCTCGAAGGGCAGCACCCAGTGGCGGAAGAGGTACTCGCCGGTGGCGCGGGTGGAGCCGCCGCCCGCCGTGAGGTCGATCCAGCTGGTGCGGAAGGCGTCGGCGACGAGGGTGACCAGGGTGCCGGCGGCGGCCAGCGCCACCAGCAGGGCCGCCCAGCGGTTGCCGGAGTCGGCGTCCGGCGAGCGGCCGATCGGCGCCCGGGTGAGCATCAGGCCGAACAGCACCAGCACGACCACCGAGCCGAGGTAGATCAGCACCTGCACCCAGGCGATGAACTCGGCGGTCAGCAGCAGGAACTCCACGGCGAGCCCGCCGAGCGCGACGACCAGCCAGAGCGCGGCGTGCACCAGCTGCTTGGTGGTCACCGAGACGACGGCGGCACCGAGCACGGCCAGGCCGACGAGCAGGAAGACGACCTCGGCCCCGGTCGGGGAGAGGAAGGACCGGGCGGCCGGCTCCAGCGAGCCGGTGGCGGCGAGCAGGGTGCTCATGCGTCCTCACCCTCCTGTGCGGCCGCGGCGGCCAGCTTCTCGGCCGCCTTGCGGGCGGTCGCGATCTCCTTGGGCTCCTCGGCGGCGGGGTCGAGGGCGGGCGGCGCGGGCACCGTCCACATCCACTCGCGCAGTCGCTCCCGTTCGTGGGTGAGCTCCAGGATGTCGGTCTCCGCGTACTCGAACTCCGGGGACCAGAACAGCGCGTCGAAGGGGCAGACCTCGATGCAGATGCCGCAGTACATGCAGAGCGAGAAGTCGATCGCGAAGCGGTCGAGCACGTTGCGGGTGCGGGCGCGGGCGTTCGGGTCGGCGGCGGGCAGCGTCTCCTTGTGGGAGTCGATGTAGATGCACCAGTCCGGGCACTCGCGCGCGCAGAGCATGCAGACCGTGCAGTTCTCCTCCAGCAGCGCGATGACGCCGCGGGAGCGCGGCGGCAGCACGGGCTGCACCTCGGGGTACTGCGCGGTGACGCTCTTGCGCGTCATGGTCCGCAGGGTGACGGCCAGGCCCTTGGCGAGGCCGGTGCCGGGGATGTTGAGAGCCATCAGGAGATCGCCACCTTGACGATGCCGGTGAGGGCCAGCTGGACGAGCGCGAGCGGGATCAGCACCGTCCACGCGAAGCGCATCAGCTGGTCCTCGCGCAGCCGCGGGTAGGTGACCCGGAGCCAGATCACCACGAAGGCCAGCGCGAAGGTCTTGAGCAGCGTCCACAGCCAGCCGAGCGAGTCCGGCAGCGGGCCGTGCCAGCCGCCGAGGAAGAGCACCGTGGTCAGGCCGGAGACCACCAGGATGCCCGCGTACTCGGAGAGCAGGAAGAGCGCGAACCGCAGGCCGGTGTACTCGGTGTAGGCGCCGAAGATGATCTCCGAGTCGGCGATCGGCATGTCGAACGGCGGCCGCTGGAGTTCGGCGAGGCCGGCGGTGAAGAAGACGAAGGCGCCGATCGCCTGCCACGGGATCCACCACCAGTGGAAGGCGTCCACGATGCCGGGCAGCGACACCGTGCCGGCGGCCATCGCCACCGAGGCGGCCGCGAGCAGCATCGGCAGCTCGTAGGACATCAGCTGGGCGGCCGTGCGCAGGCCGCCGAGCAGCGAGAACTTGTTGGCGGAGGCCCAGCCGGCCATCAGCGAGCCGAGCACGCCGATGCCCATCACGGCCAGCACGAAGAAGATGCCGGCGTCGATCGCCTGGCCGACGAAGCCGTTCGGGCCGACCGGGATCGCCAGCAGCACCAGCAGGTAGGGCAGCAGGGCGACGGCCGGGGCGATCCGGAAGACCCGCCGGTCGGCACCGGCCGGGACGACGTCCTCCTTCTGCGCGAACTTGACGCCGTCGGCGACGAGCTGGGCCCAGCCGTGGAAGCCGCCGGCGTACATCGGGCCGAGACGGCCCTGCATGTGCGCCATGACCTTGTGCTCGGTCTGGCCGATCACCAGCGGCAGCACCAGGAAGACCACCAGGGTGGCGACGCAGCGCAGCAGCGTGTCGAGGAGGTTCACGCGCCGTCTCCGTCCTGGCCGGGGGTCTGCGGGGTGTCGGGGTCCTGCGGGGCCTCGGGCCCGGCGGCCTCGGGCTTCGCGGGCTCGGGCTCCACGGGCTCGGAGGGCTTCGCGGGCTCGGGCTTCGCGGGCTCGGCCGGGGGTTCGTCGTGGGCCGGGACGGGTGCGTGCCAGGGTGCGTCCGAGGACTGCGTCCGGGCGGTCCGGCGCGGCCGCTCCTCGGCGGGGGCCTCGGGCTGGGCCGCGGGTGCCTCGGGCGCGGTCTGGCTGACCGAGCCCTCGCTGATCGAGCGGGTCCGCCGCGGCCGGTCGGCCCGGACGGGTGCGCCCTCGGCCCCGGCGGCGGCCGCCCGGGGACCGGCTCCGGCGGCGCGGGGGGCGGCGCCGGCCGCGCGCGGGGTGCGGGCGGCCCGGGCCGGGCGCTCGGCCACCGGCGGCAGGGTGCCCTTGAGCGGGCCCCACTCGTTGGGGTCGGGCACGCCGGGGGGCTGCATCTTGCGGCGGGCGGGGCCGTCGCCGTGGTCGGACTCGCCGGGCTCCTTCGCGCCGGGCCAGGCCTTGGCGACCCGGGCGGCGAGCACGAAGTCCTTGCGCAGCGGGTGGCCCTCGAAGCCGTCCGGAAGGAGCAGGGTGACCAGGTGCGGGTGGTCGGCGAAGTCGATGCCGAACATCTCGTGGGTCTCCCGCTCGTGCCAGGCCGCGCCGGCGTACACGCCGACGGCGGTGGGCAGGGCGGCCTTCTCGCGCGGCACCCGGGTGCGCACCAGCAGATGGCGGACGGCGCCGGGGGTGGCGACGTCGGCGAGGTGGGCGGAGACGGAGAAGCCCTCGGCGAGCTCGTCGACGGCGCTCAGCCAGTCGAAGTAGCTGAGTCCGAGGCCGTCGCGGGCGGCGGTCAGCGCCTCGATCCAGTGCTCGGCCGGGACGTCGACGGTCAGCAGGCCGTACGCCTCGGTGGCGCTCGCCCAGGGGCCGATCCCGGCGGCCGTCCGCTCGGCCGGGGTCGGCTCGGCGGCGGGCTGCTCGGCGACCGGCTGCTCGGCCGCGGGCTGCCCGGCGGGCTCGGCGCCCGGCACGGGCTCGGTCCCGGGCTGCTCGGGGGTGGTCACTGCGCGCCCTCCGGTCCGGCGACCAGCCCGCGGCGGAGCGCGGAGGTGGGCGCGGTGTAGCGCTGCGGCAGCGACTCGGCGGCGATCTTCTCCTGGAGCTTGAGGATGCCCTGGAGCAGCGCCTCGGGCCGCGGCGGGCAGCCCGGCACGTAGACGTCGACCGGGACGATCTGGTCGACGCCCTTGGTGACGGAGTACGAGTCCCAGTAGGGGCCGCCGGAGTTGGAGCAGGCGCCGAAGGAGATCACGTACTTGGGCTCGGGCATCTGCTCGTAGAGCCGCTTGACGGCCGGGGCCATCTTGTCGGTGACCGTGCCGGAGACGATCATCAGGTCGGCCTGGCGGGGGCCGGGCGCGAACGGGATGACTCCCATCCGGATGAAGTCGTGCTTGGCCATCGACGCGGCGATGAACTCGATCGCGCAGCAGGCGAGGCCGAAGTTGAAGCACCAGAGGCTGTAGCGGCGGCCCCAGTTGAGGACCACCTTGACCGGGTCCGGCGCGAGCCGGGCCAGCGGGCCGAGCCGGCGCGGCTCGACGGCGCCCGGGTGGGCCGGGTCGGGGATGCCGAGCGGCACGGGGCCGTCGCCGCCGTGCGCGTGGGCGTGGGTCACGTCCATTCCAGAACGCCCTTCCTCCAGGCGTAGAGCAGTCCGACCGCGAGGAAGCCGATGAAGACGAACATCTCCACCAGCGTCGCCGCCCCGTACCCCGCGGCGGCGAAGACCGTCGCCCACGGGAAGAGGTAGATCGCGTCGACCGCGAAGATCACGTAAAGGAAGGCGTAGACGTAGTACCGGATGTGGGTCTGCGCCCACCCCTCGCCGACCGGGTCCACTCCGCACTCGTACGCCAGCAGCTTCTCCGGCGAGTACACGACGGGGCGCAGCAGGCGGTTGGCGGTGAACGACACCGCGACGAACAGCACGCCGACGACGGCGAGCAAGCCCACCGCCGCGTACGCGTCGAAGTAGCCACTGCCCGCGGCAGGGCCGGCAGCAGCCAGCTGCCCCTCCATGCGTTCGCCTCCACATCGGCCGGGCCCGCCGCGCGGCGGGATCCGATCTCTTTACGCGCTCATAACCATTGCTCAGGCGTGAGTCTAAGTGCACCGCCCGTCTACTCCTGAACCCGCCCGATCCGCAAGACGCATGCTGGACACCCGCCCCGCCGGCACCACCCGGAGCGGGTGTCCCGGGGTGGGGTTAACCCCCGGGCGGGGACGGCGTCCACCCCCATGGCGGCGGCCCGCGGCGACCCGCGATGCTGGTCGGGCAGCGGACGGCGGGGCGCCGAGGGGGCGCCCGGTCCGCCGGCGGTGACGGGGCGAGGTCCGTCGGGAGGGCGGTGCACGGATGAAGGACCAGGTCGGCCAGGAGGAGGCGGCGGCCCGGCCCTCGCTGTACGGGCGGCCGCTGTGGCTCCAGGTGCAGCACATGCTGCTGAACCTGCCGCTCGGCATCGCCGGCTTCGTCTTCACGGTGGTGACGCTGTGCGTGGGCCTGGGCCTGGCGGTGACGGTGCTCGGCCTGCCGCTGCTGGCCGCGGGCCTGGCCGGCAGCCGGTGGCTGGGGGCGCTGGCCCGGCGGCGGGCCCGGGCCGCGCTGGGCTCGGACGTGCCGGAGGCCGCCCCGCTGGCGCCGGTCCGGCCGGGGCCGGCGGGCTGGGTGATCGCCTGCCTGACGGACGGGCTGAGCTGGCGCTCGGTGCTGTACGGGGTGCTGCTGCTGCCGTGGGGGATCATCGGCTTCGCCGTGACGCTGGTGCTCGTCCTGGTCGGCTGGCCGGTGCTGCCGTGGGCGATGCGGGGGCTGGCGGCGGTCGAGCGGATGCTGGTCGGGGTGCTGCTGTGCCCGAGCGCGCTGACCGAGCGGGTGCGGGAGCTGGAGGAGGACCGCGGCGCGGTGGTCGACACCGCGGCGGCGGACCTGCGCCGGATCGAGCGGGACCTGCACGACGGTGCCCAGGCCCGGCTGGTGGCGCTGGCGATGGACCTCGGCCTGGCCAAGGAGCGGCTCTCCGAGAGCACGACGCCCGAGGCGGTCGCGGGGGCCGCGCGGATGGTGGACGCGGCGCACGGCGAGGTGAAGCTGGCCCTGCGGGAGCTGCGCGACCTGGCCCGGGGCATCCACCCGGCGGTGCTCACCGACCGCGGGCTGGACGCGGCGCTCTCGGCGGTGGCGGCCCGCTGCACGGTGCCCGGCGGGGTGAAGGTGCACGTCGACCTGAAGGGGGCCGAGCGGCCGGACCCGGCGGTCGAGGGAATCGCCTACTTCACGGTCAGCGAGTTGCTCACCAACGTCTCCAAGCACGCCGGGGCGCGGACGGCGACGGTGGACGTCTGGCGGTCCGACGACCGGCTGATGCTGGTGGTGCAGGACGACGGCCGGGGCGGGGCCGACCCGCGCACGGGCAGCGGCCTGGCGGGGCTGGCCGAGCGGGTGGGCGCGGTGGACGGGGTGTTCCTGGTGGAGAGCCCGGCCGGCGGCCCGACCTCGGTGACGATCGAGCTGCCCTGGCGGACGCGGGCCGCACGGGTCTGACGGCGCCGATCGCCGGAGGGCCGGGCGTTGGAGGGCCCGGCAACCGCCACCCTTGCGCGGTGCGGTCGCCGGGCCCGGCCCCGGTGGCGGGGGTCAGCCGCCGGTCGGCACCCGGAGCCTCGGCCCGGTGGGGCGCGGGCCGGCCGGCGACGGTCGGGTGGGTTCCTTCTTCGGGCGCACCGGGGCTCCTCCCGAGGCTGTGCGCGGGCGCGACGGACGGGCCGACTTTGTCAGCATTTCAGCTGTATGTCCGAATCACCGCCGCGGCGCGCCCGAGCACGCCGCACCTGCCCGGCTCATGCCTCCAGCAGGGCGAACAGCTCCTCCCACCGGTCCAGCACCCGCTCCGGCGAGTACCGCACGATCGCCTCCCGGGCCCGCGCCCCCATGGTGTCGCGCAGCTCGTCGTCGTCCATCAGCCGGCCGAGCTGGCGGGCCAGCGCGGAGGTGTTGCCGACCGGGGCCAGCAGGCCGTCCTCGCCGTCCCGGACGATCTCGTGCACGCCCGGCGCGCAGTCGAAGGCCACGCAGGGCACGCCGCAGGCCATCGCCTCCATGAGCGAGATCGGGAAGCCCTCGCCGCGCGAGGAGAGCACGAAGATCCCGGCGCCGGCGAGCGCGCCGGGCACGTCGTCCGTCCGCCCGCAGAACTCGACCGAGTCGTCGAGGCCGAGGGCGGTGCACTGCGCGCGCAGCGCCTCCTCCTCCTCGCCGAGGCCGTAGACCTTCAGCCGCCAGCCCTCGCGGCCGCGGATCGCCTCGGCCCAGGTCTCCAGCAGAAGGTCGACGCCCTTCTCCTGGGCGAGCCGGCCGATCGAGACCACCGTGCGGGCGGCGGGGGCGGCCGTCTCCGGCACCGGGAAGGGCAGCGGGTTGGGGATGCCGCAGGTCGAGTTCATGCCCTGGCGGATCCAGGCGTCCGCGTCCTCGTCGGTGAGCACCACCAGGCGGTCGACGTCCGCGTAGTGGCGCTGCACCCGGCCGAACCGCGAGGAGGCCCGGCAGGTCTCGAAGGACTCGTGGCTCATGCCCACGACCTGGAGGCCCTTCAGGTCGGCGAGCGCCACCCACTCCATCGCCCAGACCTGGGTGACGATCACCACGGCGCCGGGCCGGGCGGCGCGGAACATCGCGCTCATCCGCTCGGCGGCCTCGCGCATCCCGGCCGCGCGGGCGGACTGCCGGCGGCGGGCCCCGACGTCCAGCCGCTGCCACGGGTAGGCGGGCGTCCAGGCGGCGGGCGGCTGGCCGTCGTACAGGGTGGTCATCCCGTACGGCAGGCCGTCGCCGAAGTCCTTGTGCAGCACGGCTGGGCAGATGCCGATCAGTTCGACCCGGTGGCCGCGGCCGGTCAGCAGCTCGGCCATCCGGTGCGACCAGCTGGCGACGCCGCCCAGTTCGTCGACGCTGTTGCTGACGATGAAGATGTCGCGGCTCACCGGCCGGCCTCCCGCTCCTGCTGGTCCTGCTGGTCCTGCTCGTCGTGCCCGGGGCGTGCGGCCGCCGGGGCCGGCCCGAACATCAGGTCGGCGATCCGGGCCGCGGCGTCGCCCCGGTCGTACTCGCCGTAGGCGGCGGCGAACTCCCGCCGCCGGTCTGCGTACTCCTTGCCGGTGGCCTCCAGCTCGTCCAGGGCCGCGTACAGCTCGCCGGCGTCGCGCAGCACCGGGCCGGGCGCCTCGCGCAGCAGGTCGAAGTAGGTGCCGCGGACGTCCTCGGCGTACTCCTCCCAGTCGTGGGCGAAGAACAGCATCGGCCGGTCGAGCAGCGCGTAGTCGAACATCAGGGACGAGTAGTCGGTGATCAGCGCGTCGGAGAGCAGGTACAGCGGGGTGACGTCCTGGACCTCGGAGACGTCGATCACCCGGCCGCGGACGGACGGCGGCAGCACCACCCGGTTCAGGTAGTGGCAGCGCACCAGCAGGGTGATCCGGTCGCCGAACCGCTCGGCGAACTCCTCGACGTCGAAGGGCAGCTCGAAGGCGCGGACCCTGCCGCGGGCGTCCGCGCGGAAGGTCGGCGCGTACAGCACCACCGGCTTGGTGAGGTCGATGCCGAGCTCGCCGGCGAGCTGCCGGTCCTTGCCCGCGTCCTCGCGCAGCAGAACGTCGTTGCGCGGGTAGCCGACCCGCAGCAGCCGCTCCTCGCCGATCCGGTACGCCGGCGCGAGGGTGCGCACGTCGTGCTCGGAGCGGACGACGAAGTGGTCGAAGCGGTTCAGCCCGGCCAGGTACTCGGCCTGCTGGACGGGCGTCTGCCGCTTCAGCGAGGCCAGGTCGAAGCCCATCTTCTTGAGCGCCGAGCCGTGCCAGGTCTGGATGTAGGTGGTCTCCGGGCGCTTGCGCAGCCGGTACGGGTAGCCCTGGTTGTCCACCCAGAACTCGGCCTGCGCCAGCGCCCGCAGGTACTTCCAGGACCAGCGGCGCACCAGGGCGGCGCCGGACGGGAAGCCCTCGGTCGACTTGGCGTACGACCAGACCGGCTTCATCGGCGCACCGCGGCGCACCAGCTCCTCGTAGACCGCGCGCGGGCTGTCGCTGAACTGCCGGCCCTGCTGGCTCTCGAAGACCACCTGGCCCTTGACCACGGGAAGCCGCTGCAGCAGCCGGTGGTAGACCTTCAGCTTGGTGTCGCCGCTGTTCAGGGTGCGCTTGAGCTGCAGCGCGCCGCGGGCGGTGCGCCGGGCCCGGTCGGCGGCGGTGTTGGCGAGCGCCGAGGCCTCGCCGCGCAGGGCCCGCTCGACGAGGTCGGTGCCGCGCCGGGCGGCCGCGCCCTCCGCCGCGATCTCGAAGGCTAGGTGGCCGCGGGCGGTGGCGTGCGGGGCCAGCCGGTCGCCGGTGAGCCGGGTCAGCCGGGGCCGGACGGCGGGGGCCGCCGCCGAGGCGAGGTCGAGGTCGCCGACGGTGAGCCGGGTGGTGGTGCGCTCGCCGTTGGCGGTCAACACGCAGCGGACGTCCCAGACGGCGTCCAGGATGCCGAGCGGGCGCAGCCGGCGGGCGAGGTCGGCGGTGGCGCGCCAGGCGATGCCGTCGCCGTCGTGCCGGACCTCGGCGACCGGGAAGGTGAACGACTTGAGGCCCTTGCGGCGCGGCGAGAACTCCAGCCGGGCGGCGAGCTTGGCGTCGGCGGGGATCCGGCCGAGCGGGTTGACGATCCGGCCGGCCAGCTCGACGCCCTGCGGCCCGGCCGCGTAGTGGGTGAGCCGGTTGCGCAGGAAGAGCTTGCGCAGCGGGGACGCGTGGTAGCCGTGCGCCGTGACGTCGAGCACCTTGCGGCCCTCGGGGTCGTCGAGGTGCTCGGCGCAGAAGTACACCCGGCCGTCCTGCTCGGTGAGCGGGGCGGCGAGCTTGTCCCGGTTGATCAGGGTGTCGACGGCGGGCAGCAGGTTGTCCCAGTCGTCCTGCCCGAGCAGGTAGGCGCAGATCCGCTGCGGGCTGCCGACCTCCTCGTACGCCTCCGGGGCGAGCCCGGCCAGGTAGCCGCGGGCGTGCTCGGCGAACTCCTTGCGGAAGTCCTCGGGCAGGAAGGGCAGGTCGCGCAGGTGCAGCACCAGGTCGTGCTTGAGGAACTTCACGTCCTTGCGGTACTTCAGCTCGACCATGCCGCGGTCGGCGAGCATCGCGTCGATCCGGCGGTGGATCTCCAGCCGGTCGGTGAAGTTGCGGATCTCGTGGCGGCGGTTGGAGAGCGAGCGCTCGCCCTTGGTCGGCGGGGCGACGTCCCACCAGTAGACCCGGTTGGGGATCAGGGTGATCCGCTCGGCGGCGAGGTACGCCTGCGAGGAGAAGAGCAGGTCCTCGTAGAGGATGCCGACCGGGAAGGTCAGCGCGTGCTCGGCGAGGAAGGTCCGGCGGTAGGCCTTGTTGGTGGAGAGGGTGTCCCAGACCAGCAGGTCGGGCAGCTCGGCGATCGACTCCAGGGTGCGGGTGCGCGAGTAGATCCACGGGTACCAGGCGTCGGTCTTGCCGTACCGGTTGCCGAGGAAGCGCCGCACGCTCAGGCCGGAGACCAGGTCGGCGCCGGTGCGGGAGCCAGCCTCGTACAGGTTGCGGGCGGCGTGCTCGGCGAGCTCGTCGTCGCTGTCCAGGAACATCACGTACTCGCCGCGGGCCTCGGCCACGCCGTGGTTGCGCGGGGCGCCGCAGCCGCCGCTGTTGGCGGGCAGTCGCAGGGCCCGCACCCGGCCCGGGTTCTCCTGCTCCAGCCGCCGGGCCACGGCGAAGCTGTCGTCGGTCGAACAGTCGTCGACGATCAGCACCTCCAGGCCGCGCAGCGACTGTCCGAGGGCGGAGGCCACCGCCCGGGGCAGCCGGGCGGCGTCGTTGTAGACGATCACGATGACGCTGACCAGCGGCTGCGCCTGACTGGAGGGCATGGACGGGGGTCCTTGTCGTCGGGTGGTGCTTGAGGGTGCGTGCTGAGGGTCTCCGACGCTGCCGCGGCGGCTCTGCCGATTGAGCCACGGCATCATGGGAATGGGATGAATTCTCCCACCGCGCGGGGAGTGCCCCGTCCCGCGGGCGCCCCGACGGCCGTCGCACGCCCGGCCGGGGCGGGCCGTTCGCCCTCAGCCGAGGCGGGCCAGCACCCGGCGCAGCCGGGCCCGGACGACCTCCCAGCCGCCGCGCACCCCGTCGGCGACCCGCATCCCGAGCTCGCCGTTGGTCGTCCCGTACGCCTGGACGAGGGCGAGGCGCAGCAGCGGCCGGTACACGACGGCGTGCCGCTTGCCGAGGCCCGGGGCGCGGACGGCGGTGGCGGCGCGGTCACCGTTCTCGAAGCCCAGCACGACCCGCAGCGACCAGGCGGTCATCTCGCCGACGTCGCGCAGTTCGAAGGCGTCCACGGTGGTCTCGGCCGTCCAGCCGCCGTCGGGGTGCGCGTCCAGCTCCAGGGCGCGGCCGACGGTGAGCGGCGGGCCGAGCCGGGTGCGCAGCTCCAGGCGGGCGTGGACCGGGCGGGCGGCGGAGGCCAGCCCGTACGGGTCGTGCAGCCGCAGCCGGACGCTGCAGACCGGGCCGAGCCGGACGGTGCCGTCGACGGCCAGCGGCAGCCCGGCCGGGGGCAGCTCGTCGAGGCCGGTGAGCGGCACTCCGTCGACCAGGACGGGGCGGCCGTCCTCGTCGGCGAGGTAGGGCGGGGCGAGCCGGGGCGGGGCGGCGGCGAGCTCGCAGGCGCGGGCCAGGTCGGTGCCCTCGACCGGTTCGGGGCGGGCCAGCAGCAGTTCGCTCAGCCAGCGGCCTGCCGGGGTGGCGCCGCGCAGCGGGGCGGGGCCGAAGCCGGCCAGGTGGGTGCGGGCGATCCGCCACCAGGCGGCGCGGTAGGCGGCGGGCTTCTGCCGCAGTTCGCGGATGTACATCCGCAGGTCGTGGTCGATGAACTTGGTGCGGGCGGCGTCCGCGAGGTCCGGCTCGCCGGCCTCGGCGAGGATCCGCACCACATCGGCGTGCGCGTCCACCCGGTCCTGCCAGTTGCGGACCTCGTCGCGGCGGAGCGAGATGGACTGGCGGCCGGCCTCCCGGCGGACGTGCCACAGGTAGACGGTGTCGCCGACGGCGACCAGCCGCGGCCGGGCCGCGTACAGCCGGGCGGTGAAGACGAAGTCCTCGTAGTGCACCGGGCCCTCGGCGAACCTCACCTGGTGCTTGTCGAGGAAGTCCCGCTGGTAGAGCTTGTTCACGCAGAGGGTGTCGCGGAGGAACTCGGGGCGCTCGTCGATGCCCTCGTAGCGGCGGGCCGGGGCGCCGGCCGCGGGGAAGAGGTCGCGCTGCCAGGGGGTGTCGGTGCCGGCGGGCAGCTCGCGGCGGACGCAGACCCCGGCGACCACCTCGGCCTGCTCGGCGACGGCGGTCCGCAGCAGCGTCCGGGCGGCGTCGGGGGCGAGCACGTCGTCGCTGTCGAGCAGCATGACGTACGGCGAGCGGGCCGCGGCGAGGCCCTGGTTGCGGGGGGTGCCGCAGCCGCCGCTGTTCTCCGTGCGAGTGATCACTCTCACGCGGGGGTCGGCGGCGGCGAGCCTGGCCAGGCGTTCGGGTGTGGCGTCGGTGGAGGCGTCGTCGACGACGATCACCTCGGCCACGGAGTCCCCCTGGGCGAGCGCCGAGCGCACCGCAGCGGTGATGTGCGCGGCGTCGTCGAAGACGATCACCACGACGCTGACCTGGGGTGACGTGCTGGGCGCCGTGCCGGGAGTGCTGGCGGTCATCCCGCGACCTGCTCCTCCCGCTGACGATAACCGCCTGCGATCGTACCGGACCGTACTTATCGGGGTGTCGGACAACTCGACTCGAACACGCCCGGCCCGCACCGGCCGCCGGTCACCGGGGTTTCGAACGGGTGCCGCATAGGATCTCGGGCATGACTTGGTTGATCACGGGCGGCGCCGGTTACATCGGCGGACATGTCGTGCGGCAGCTGGCGGAGGCCGGCGAGCGGGTGGTCGTCCTCGACGACCTCAGCTCCGGTTCGGCCCACCGGCTGCCCGCCGGGGTGCCGCTGGTGGTCGGTTCGACGCTCGACCGGGAGCTGCTGGACGCGGCCGTCCGCGAGCACGGCGTCACCGGGGTGCTGCACGTCGCGGCCAAGAAGCAGGTCGGCGAGTCGGTGGCGGAGCCGCTGCTCTACTACCGGGAGAACGTCGAGGGCCTGCGGACGGTGCTGGAGGCGGCCGTCGCGGGCGGCGTCCGCAAGGTGCTGTTCTCCTCCTCCGCCGCGGTCTACGGCATGCCGGACACCGACCTGGTGACGGAGTCCACCCCGTGCGAGCCGATCAACCCGTACGGCGAGACCAAGCTGATCGGCGAGTGGCTGCTGGCCGCGGCCGCGAAGGCGCACGGGCTGTCGGCGGTCTCGCTGCGGTACTTCAACGTGGCCGGCGCGGCCTCGCCGGAGCTGGCCGACGACGGGGTCACCAACCTGGTGCCGATGGTCTTCCAGCGGCTCACCGACGGCCTGCCGCCGCTGGTCTTCGGCGACGACTACCCGACCCCGGACGGCACCTGCATCCGGGACTACATCCACGTGGAGGACGTGGCGGCCGCGCACCTGGCCGCCGTCCGCCGGCTGGACGCGGCCGGGGAGCCGGTGAGCCTGACCCTGAACATCGGCCGCGGCGAGGGCGTCTCCGTCCTCGGCATGCTGGACGCGATCGCCCGGATCACCGGCCTCGCGGTGGAGCCCGAGGTCACCCCGCGCCGCGCGGGCGACCCGGCCCGGGTGGTCGCCGCGGCCGACCTCATCCACAAGGAGCTGGACTGGTCGGCGCGGTACGGCGTCGACGACATGATCGAGTCCGCCTGGGCGGGCTGGCGGGCCCGCCACCCGGGGCTGTGACGGGCCGGCCCCGGGGTCTTTCTGCGTCCTACTGCGGCACCGCGGTGCCGTAGTAGGAGTCCAGCGCGTAGACGCAGCGGTCCTTGCTGCCCGCGAACACCCGTCCCGCGACGGCCACCGGCGAGCCGGTGAGCTCGCCCTTGGTGCCGAGCTCCCAGCGGAGCCGGCCGGTGGCGAGGTCCACGGTGTGCAGCGAGTGGTCCCGGCTGCCCAGGTGCACCAGGCCGTCGGCGACGGCCGGGGAGCCGACGATCTCGCCGCGGGCGGCGTACCGCCAGCGCTCCCGCCCGGTGGCGGTGTCGAAGGCGTGGAGGGTCTCCCCCGAGCCGAGCAGCACGGCGCCGTCGGCGACCACGGCGGGCTCGGCGCCCTGCCGGCTGCCCGTCCGCCCGCGCCAGCGCTCCCGCCCGGTGGCGAGGTCGACGGCGTGGAGCGTGCCGAGGTAGTCGGCGACGTACGCGGCGCCGGCGTCCAGCGCGGGTGGTGTGAACAGCACCACGGGCGCGTCGAAGCGCCAGCGCTCGGCGCCGGTGGCGGCGTCCAGGGCGTACACCCGGGGGCCGGCCGTGACGTACAGCACGCCGCCGCGCTCGACCGGGCGGGAGGGCACGTCCTCGCCGACCGGCACGGACCAGCGCAGCCCGCCGCCCCGCGGGTCGACGCAGCGCAGCCGCCCGCCGCCGTAGTAGTAGGCGCAGCCGCCGACCAGGGCGGGCCCGGACTGCGGGTTCTCGTAGTCCTGCTGGGCGTCGTCGGCGCGCCACAGCTCCGCGCCGTTGGCGGCCGAACGCAGTTGCACGCCGCCGCCCCTGATGCCGCAGCAGAGCACCCCGTCGGCGGCGTCCAGCGAGTAGACCCAGCCGTCGAGGGAGTTGCGCCAGCGCTCGGTGCCGTCGGCGACGTCCACGGTGTAGAGGTGCGGGCCGTCGGCGGCGTGCACCCGGCCGTCGGCGACCGCGAGCGCCCAGGCGACGTCGCGGGTCTTCCAGCGCCGCTCGCCGGAGGCGATGTCCAGGGCGTGCACCTCGAAGCTGGAGACGAAGAGCGTGCCGTCGGCGACCACCGGGGTGCCCCAGACGTCGTTGGACATCCGGAACCGCCAGGGCCGCCAGCGCGGCACCGGGGCGGGCGCCGGGACGGGTGCGCGGCGGACCCAGTCGGTGGCCGCGGGCGCGGCCGGCGCGGCGGCCGACTGCCCGGCCACGGACTGGTCGGCGCGCGGGCCCGGCCCTATCCGGACGGGTCCGCCGGAGAGCCGGACCTCCTCCTGCCGGGCGGGCCGGCGGCCGGGCGCCATCCGCTCGGTGGCGGCCTCGCCTCCGAGCGAACCGTTGCCCCGGCTGTCGGCCGGGGGCGCGGACGGCTGCGGCGGCAGCACCGGCGGCACGGGCGGCGGGGCGACGGGGGGCGCGACCGGCGGGGCGAGCGAGCGGCGGCCGCGCTTCTGCTCGATCAGCTGCAGCGCGCTGGGCGGCAGCCAGTCGCCGGCGTCGCCGAGGGCGTCGTCCCGGGAGAACAGGTGCGGGGCGAGCTCGGCCTGGATCTGCGCGGGCGTCGGCCGGTGCTCCGGCGCGGGCCGCATGCAGGCCCGGACGAGGTCGGCCAGCTCGATCGGCAGCCCGGACAGGTCCGGCTGCTCGCGCAGCAGCTGGAACACCGTCTCGACCGGGTTGGCGCCGCGGTACGGGGGGTGGCCGGTGGCGCAGAAGACCAGCAGCGAGCCGAGCGAGAAGACGTCGCTGGCGCCGGTGACGCTGCGGCTGTCGCGGGCCTGCTCGGGCGACATGTACGCCGGGGTGCCGACCGCGACGTTGGTCATGGTGAGCCGGGTGTGCGAGACGCCGGCGGCGATGCCGAAGTCGATCACCCGCGGGCCGTCCTCGACCACCAGCACGTTGGACGGCTTGAGGTCGCGGTGGACGAGGCCGGCGGCGTGGATCGACTGGAGCGCCTCGGCGATGCCGGCGACCAGCCAGCGCACCGCGTCCACCGGCAGCGGACCGCAGTGGTTGACCAGGTCCTCCAGCGAGGGCGCCGGCACGTACGCGGTGGCGAGCCAGGGCACCCGGGCGTCGGCGTCGGCGTCGACCACGGCGGCGGTGTAGAAGCCGCCGACCGTCTTGGCGGCGGCGATCTCGCGGGCGAAGCGGACCCGGAACAGGTCGTCCTCGGCCAGCTCGGTGCGCACGGTCTTGATGGCGACCCTCCGGCCCGATGCGGAGCGCGCCAGGTAGACCAGCCCCATCCCGCCCGCGCCGAGCCGTCCCAGCACCTCGAAGGGCCCGATCCGCCTTGGATCGTGCGCCGTCAGCTGGTCCACTGAGCTGCCACCTCCCCGTTGTGCCGTCCCCCGTCCGGGGTGCGCACCCGATTCTCCAATGCCCACCCCCCGGGAGCCAATCTCCCCCGCCCGCGCCGCGCGGGGCAGGCCGTTCCGGACGGGCCGCGTCCGCTCCGGACGTGCGCCCGGCGCCGCCCCGGGCGGGCCCGGACACGCCCCGGACGCGACCGCGCACGGGCCGGCCGACCCCTCCGGCGGAGCCGGGTCCGACCGCCGCGGCGATCACTGCCTGTCATCCGACCACCCCTCAGCAGACCGGTCGTCACGCTGTGGGGTCATCAGTGCACGGGGGGGCTACAACAGGAGCGCTGAATATCCGTCCGGGCGCTCCATTACCGCCACGAGCGGCCTAATTGTCGCATCACCGAATCGCGCCAAGATCGTGCCACGGTAAGCTGACGGCATGACAGGACAAGTTCGCACCGTCGACGGTCGCGTCGCCGGGCGACGCGGACAGGAGACGCGGCAGAAGCTGCTCGACTGCCTCCGCGAGATGCTCAGCACGTCGCCTTACCGGGACGTCAAGGTCATCGACGTCGCCCGTATGGCGGGTACCTCCCCCGCGACCTTCTACCAGTACTTCCCGGATGTCGAGGGCGCTGTCCTCGAGATCGCAGAGGAAATGGCCGAGGACAGCGGCGGGCTCAAAGAGCTCGTCGAAGGAAAGTCCTGGGCGGGAAAGACCGGCGCCGCCACTTCGGAAGAACTGGTGGACGGTTTCCTCGCCTTCTGGCGCAAGAACGATGCCATTCTTCGAGTGGTCACTCTCGGTGCTGCCGAGGGGGACAAACGGTTCTTCAAGATCCGGATGAAGGTGCTCAACTCGGTGGTCGCCCCGCTCACCGAGGCCGTCCGGTCGAACCAGGGCAAGACCGACAAGACGATCGATCCGGCCGCCGTGGCGGGCTCGCTGGTCTCCCTGCTCGCCTCCGCGGCGGAGCACCAGAAGGCCTTCACCTCGTGGGGCGTGAAGGTGAAGGACCTCAAGCCCAACCTGGCCCTCCAGGTCTACCTGGGCGTCGCCGGCAAGAAGCCGCCCAAGTAGCCCGCTCCACCACCGTCCACCTCGCACGTTCGCCCCGGCCTCCTGTCCGGGGCGTGGCGGGCGGCGGCCGTGTCCTCGGGGGAGGTTCGCCGACGCACCGTGACGTGCCCGAGCAGCAGTGGGGCGCCGGAATCCGCGGATTCCGGCGCCCCACTGCTGTCCGTCCGGGTCGGACGCGCGCCCGGCGTGCTACGGGCAGCGCACCACCTGGCCGGCGTACGCCAGACCGCCGCCGAAGCCGAACAGCAGCACCGGGTCGCCCGAGCGCAGTTCCCCGCGCTCGACGAGCTTGCTGAGGGCGAGCGGGATCGAGGCGGCCGAGGTGTTGCCGGAGTCCACCACGTCACGGGCGATCACCGCGTCCGGGGCGGTGCCGAGCTTGGCCGCGATGGCGTCGATGATCCTCAGGTTGGCCTGGTGCGCGACGAAGCCGCGCAGCTCCGACGGGTCCAGCCCGGCCTTGAGGCAGGTCTCGCGGGCCAGCGGGGCGATCCGGGTGGTGGCCCAGCGGAACACCGCCTGGCCCTGCTGGCTGATGGTCGGGTCCCAGCCGGTGATGACCACCGCGTCGCCCTTCGCGGGCTCCGAGCCCCACACGACCGGGCCGATGCCGGCCTGCTCGTCGGGGACGGCCTCCACCACCGCCGCGCCGGCCCCGTCGCCGAAGATCACGCAGGTGGAGCGGTCCGTCCAGTCGATGGTGTCGGACATCCGCTCGGCGCCGATCACCAGGGCCCGGGTCGCCGCGCCGGCCCGCAGCGCGTGGTCGGCGGTGGCCAGCGCGTACGAGAAGCCCGAGCAGACGGTGTTGATGTCGTACGCGGCCGGGGCGGTGATGCCGAGCCGGGCGGCGACCGCGGCGGCGGTGTTGGGGCTGCGCTCGACCGCCGTGCAGGTGGCGACCACCACGAGGTCGACCTCGTGGGCCTGGCGCCCGCTCGCGGCGAGCGCCTTCTGCGCGGCCTCGGCGGCGAGGTCGACGAGTGTCTCGTCGACCGCGATGTGCCTGGTGCGGATGCCCACCCTGGAGCGGATCCACTCGTCGTCGGTGTCGACCAGCTTCGCCAGGTCGTCGTTGGTGAGGACCTTGGGCGGCTGGTAGTGGCCGAGCGCCACGATGCGGGAGGCGGTCATACATCAACTCAACCGGGTTACCCATCAGTCGCCCGGTGACGCACCGGAACAGTATCCGGGGAGTTTGGCTGTAGAAGGGTGACAAATCCCCGCAAACCGCAGGGTCAGACGGCCAGTGCCGCGGCGTCGCCCATCGCGATGACCGGGTGGGCGGCAGGGTCGAGGGCGCGGATCAGCTCGATCATGTTCGCCTCGGGCAGCGAGACGCAGGCGTGCGTGGGGCCGCCGTGGTCGACGTGCAACCAGACGCCGCCGCCCTTGGCCTTGCCCTCGGGCGACGCGGTGTCCAGCGGGGAGCGGCCGGCCACCCTGTTGTAGTTGATCGCCACCACGTAGTCGAAGGAGCCGGCCAGCGGCTCGCCGTTGAAGCCCTTGCCGCCGACCACGAAGTTCGGGTCCTTGTCGTAGGGCAGCCTGCTGCCCGGGTCGGCCTTGCGGCCGCCGGCGTCGGTGAGGCCGAAGACGCCGATCGGGCTGTGCAGGTCGCCGGACCGCTTCTCCGCGGACCAGCCCTTGTAGCCGTTGTGGGCCGCCCACGCCTGACCGGCCCGCCAGCGACCGTCCGGGGTGCGCGTCCAGAGCGTGACGACGGTGTCGGCGGAGTCCTTGTCCTTGCCGGAGGCGACCACGACCTGCTTGGTCTCGGCCGGGATCTTGGCGAGGAAGGACGGGCCGAGACCCGGGATCGTCGCGACCGTCCCGTCGGTGCGGTCGGAGCGGTCCGCGGTGGACGGGCCCTCGGTGTGGCCGCCGGCCGACAGCGGGGCGATGTCGGCGTGCGTGGTGTCGGCCTCGGGCCGCTCGGCCGCGCCGGCACTGGTGAACGAGGGGAGGGACCGGCCCTGGCCGACCGTGAACCAGCCGGCCGTGGCGGCCAGCAGCACCGCCGTACCGCCCATCAGGGCCTTGCCGCCGCGGCGCTTCGGCTTGGCCTTCCGCCGGTGTCCGCGCGGCCGTGGTGCCTGACCGTCCGCACTGCTGCGGGGACCCGGCACGTCGGCCGGGTGGACGTGGCTGGTGGCGCGATGGGAACCGGACATGGGGACGATCCTCCCAAAGTCCCGGGCCTGGAAGAAACCCGGGGCGTGTGGTGAGCCTGTGAGCATACGCGGTCGGCGGGGCGCCAGTGGAAAGGCTGCGCCGATCGGACAAACCCCGCAGGGGTGTTGTCGCGGCCGGGGCGCGCGGGCGCCGGACACGCGCCGGGGCCCGTCGGCTCGGTGCCGACGGGCCCCGGTGCGGCGGCGTGGCACGGCCGCCCGCGACTGGCGGGGTGTCAGAGGCGCATCGCCTGCGGCGTCTCCCGGCGGGACAGGTCCGGGCCGTCGTACTCGCGGATGACCTCGTAGCGGGTGTTCCGCTCGACCGGGCGGAAGCCCGCGTCGCGGATCAGGTCGAGCAGGTCGTCACGGCCGAGCTTGTTCGGCGTGCCGAAGTTGTCCGCGTCATGGGTGATCTTGTACTCGACGACCGAGCCGTCCATGTCGTCGGCGCCGTGGCTGAGCGCCAGCTGCGCGGTGGTGACGCCGTGCATCACCCAGAACACCTTGACGTGCTGGACGTTGTCGAAGAGCAGCCGGGAGACCGCGAAGGTCTTCAGCGCCTCGGCCCCGGTGGCCATCTCGGTGCGGTCCATCAGCCGGTTGCGCACGACGCCGTCCTTGGAGTCGTGGAAGTCGTGCTGGTAGCGCAGCGGGATGAAGACCTGGAAGCCGCCCGTCTCGTCCTGCAGCTCGCGCAGCCGCAGCACGTGGTCGACCCGGTGCCGGGGCTCCTCGATGTGGCCGTACAGCATGGTGCACGGGGTCTTGAGACCCTTCTCGTGCGCCAGGCGGTGGATCCGCGACCAGTCCTCCCAATGGGTGGCGTGGTCCACGATGTGCTGACGGACCTCCCAGTCGAAGATCTCCGCGCCGCCGCCGGTGAGCGACTCCAGACCGGCGTCGATCAGTTCGTCGAGGATCTCGCTCGCCGTCAGACCGCTGATCTTCTCGAACCAGTGGATCTCGGTGGCGGTGAAGGCCTTCAGCGAGACGTTCGGCAGCGCGGCCTTCAGCTCGCGCAGCGAGCGCGGGTAGTAGCGCCAGGGCAGCGTCGGGTGCAGGCCGTTGACGATGTGCAGCTCGGTGAGGGACTCGACCTCCATGGCCTTGGCCAGGCGGACGGCCTCCTCGATGCGCATGGTGTACGCGTCCTTCTCGCCCGGCTTGCGCTGGAAGGAGCAGTACGCGCAGGAGGCGCTGCACACGTTGGTCATGTTGAGGTGGCGGTTGACGTTGAAGTGGACGACGTCGCCGTTCTTCTGCGTCCGCACGTGGTGGGCGAGACCGCCCAGCCAGGCCAGGTCGTCGCTCTCGTAGAGCGCGATGCCGTCCTCGCGGGTGAGCCGCTCGCCCGCGTAGACCTTCGCCTCCAGCTCGCGCTTCAGCCCTGCGTCCATGCGGTGACCCCGCCTCTCGTACCTGCCGAAACAATGCCGGAACCGAGCCTACGCCTCGGTATGCGGGGCCCGGCCACAGGGGCGCGGGGAACTGCGCGATTCGGATGCGGGCCACCGTACGGACCGGGGGCGAGCCCGGTTCCTTCGGGAATGCCGCTCCCGAATTGCGCAGTTCCCCGCGCCCCTGAGTGGGTGCCGGATTCGCCAGGACCACCGCCCCGGACTGCGCAGTTCCCCCGGCCCTTCGGCCGATGGGCGCCGCCGCATGCCCCCGGGGACCGCTCAGCGGGCGAGCAGCTCGCTGAGGAGGGCCGGGTCGAGGTTGCCGCCGCTGACCACGGCCGCGGCGACCCGGCCGCCGACCTCGGAGGCGCGGTGGAACCATGCGGCGGGGGCGACCGCGCCGGACGGCTCGGCGACCAGCCGGCCGCGGCGGGCCAGCAGGGCGACGGTGTCGCGGATCTCGTCCTCGGTGACGGTGACGATGTCGTCCACGTACGCCTGCAGGTGCCGGAAGGGCAGCTTGCCGACCGAGGGGGTGCGTAGGCCGTCCGCGACGGTGCGGTAGGTGTCGGCGACCGGCCAGGCGAGGTGCTCGCCGGCCCGCAGGCTGGCCTGCGCGTCGGCGGCGAGTTCGGGTTCGACGCCGACGATCCGCACGCCCGGGCAGGCGAGCTTGAGCGCGGCTGCGGTGCCGGAGATCAGGCCGCCGCCGCTGACCGGCACCAGCACGGTGTCCAGCTCGTCGGGGGCGTCCTCGGCGATCTCCAGGCCGACGGTGCCCTGGCCGGCGATGACGTGGCGGTCGTCGTACGGGGGCACCCAGACGTAGCCGTGCTTCTCGACCAGCTCGGCGGGCAGGGTGTCGCGCTCGTGCGGCGGGACGAGGACGACCTCGGCGCCGAAGCCGCGGGTGTTCTCGACCTTCACCGCCGGGGAGGTGTCCGGCATCACGATGACGGCCTTGATGCCGAGCAGTCCGGCCGCGTAGGCGACCGCCTGCGCGTGGTTGCCGCTGGACTGGGCGACCACGCCGCGCGCCCGCTCCTCGGCGGTCAGCGCCGCGAGCCGGTTGTAGGCGCCGCGGATCTTGAACGCGCCGGTCGGCTGGAGGCTCTCCGGCTTGAGCCAGAGGCGGCGCTCGCCGTCCGCCGCCCACGGACAGGGCAGCAGGGGGGTCCGTACGGCCACCCCGGCGATCCGCCGCTGCGCGGCGCGCAGCTCCTCCAGTCCGACCAGCGTCATCGTGTCACTCCTCCGTCGTCCGCGGGGTCACTCGCCGGAGCCCAGCGGCAGGTCGCTGACCCGGCTCTCCCACTTGGTGGACAGTACGACGGTCGTACGGGTGCGGGCCACGCCCTTGGTGCCGGAGATCCGCTTGACGACCGATTCCAGCCCCTCCACGTCCGGGACGCGCACCTTGAGCATGTACGAGTCGTCGCCGGCGATGAACCAGCAGTCCTCGACCTCGGAGAGGTCCTTGAGGCGGTGGGCGACGTCCTCGTGGTCGGCGGCGTCGGTGAGCTGGAGACCGATCAGGGCGGTCACGCCGAAGCCCAGCGACGCCGGGTTGACGGTGGCGCGGTAGCCGGTGATCACCCCGGCCTGCTCCAGCCGGTTGATGCGGTCGGTGACGCTCGGACCCGACAGGCCGACCAGTCGGCCGAGCTCCGCGTACGAGGCGCGGCCGTTCTCCCGCAGTGCCTGGATGAGCTGTCTGTCCACTGTGTCCATATACCTGCCAGCGCCCTTCCGAACCTCACCGGACCCGAGATCATTATCCGGATTCGAAGGCGGCGTACGCCCGTCAACCCGGATATCGCAATGAACATACTCTCCCGATCCGCACGGTCTCACTCTGCCTTGGCCGCAGCGCCCAGTTCGCCGTCCCAGCGGCGGTAGAGCGCGTGCGGCACGCCGACCGCGTCGAGCACCCGGCCGGCCACGAAGTCGACCAGTTCGCGGGCGGTGGAGCCACCCGCGTAGAAGCCCGGCGAGGCGGGCAGCACCACGGCGCCCTGCGCGTCCAGCTCGACCAGGTGCTTCAACGTCACCCCATTGAGGGGTGTCTCGCGCAGGCACACCACCAGCGGGCGACGCTCCTTCAGGGTGACGGCGGCGGCCCGCTGCAGCAGGTCCTTGCTGAGGCCGAGCGCGATGCCGGCCACCGCGCCGGTGGTCGCCGGGACGACCAGCATGCCCTTGGCCGGGTAGGAGCCGGAGGACGGGCCGGCCGCGAAGTCGCCGGCCGACCAGTGGCGCACGCCGTCGAGGTCGTCGGTGCCGATCCAGCGGGCCAGGTCCTCGCGCCAGTGGGCGTCCCGGTAGGCGATGCCGGTCTCGTCGAGGATGGTCAGCCGGGCGGCGCGGGAGACCACCAGGTCGACCGCCTCGCCGGCGGCGAGGAGCGCCCGGATCACCGACGCCGCGTACGGCGTCCCGGACGCGCCGGACACCCCCACCACCCACGGCCTGCGCACCTGCGAATCGTTCATGCTCCGACCCTAGGCCGTGGGGCGCCGGGGGCGGAGCAGTGGCCCGGGAGCGCTGCGCCGGGCGGGCCGGGCGGGGCAGGATGGACGGCATGGCGCCGACGCTGATCGACCTCACCCATCCGCTCACCACCGGCATGCCGGTCTACCCCGGCGACCCGGAGGTGGAGCTGCGGCCCGCCCTCACCACCGACACCGCCGGGGTCAACGTGCTGGCGATGCACCTGGGTTCGCAGGCGGGCACGCACGTGGACGCCCCGTACCACGTGGACGTGACCTGGCCGACGCTGGACGGGCTGCCGCTGGAGCTGTTCACCGGCCCGGCGGTGGTCGCGGACCTGCGCGGGCTGGCCCCGCGCACCGCGGTGACGGCGGATCAGCTCGCCCCGGCGCTGGCCGAGTGCACGCCGGGCGCGGTGCTGCTGCTGGCCACCGGCTGGCCGCGGCACTGGGGCAGCGAGCTGTACCTGGCGCACCCCTACCTGTCCCGGGAGGCCGCGGAGGCGATCGTGGCGGCGGGGGTGCGCACCGTCGGGGTGGACGCGCTGTCGGTGGACCCGACGCCGGAGCAGGGACCGGCCGATCCGGCGGTGGCGGCGCTGCTCGCGGAGCTGGCGGACGAGCACGACCCGGCGGGCCAGGAGCCCTCGCTGGCCGCGCACCGGGTGCTGCTGGGCAGGGACGGCGGCGGGGTGATCGCCGAGAACCTCACCGACCTGACCCCGCTGCTGGCGGCCCGGGAGGCGGGTGCGCCGGTGGAGGTGTCGCTGTTCCCGCTGCGGCTGGCGGCGGCGGACGGCGCGCCCGTCCGGGCGGTCGCGCGGGTGGGCTGACGGTCCGCCAATAGGTCTAGACCACGATCGGGAGGGCCGGATAGGCTCCCGCCATGGCAGAGATCTCCGGTGTCGTGGAGCGCATCTGGCGCTACCCGGTGAAGTCCACCGGCGGCGAACTCCTCGACGCGGTCGAGGTGGACGGGCGCGGCCTGGCCGGCGACCGGCTCTACGCGGTGCGGGACGGCTCCGGCAGGTTCGGCTCCGGCAAGAACACCCGCCGCTTCCGGCGGATGGACGGCCTGCTGCGGCTCTCCTCCCGGCTCGGCCACCGGCTCGACGCCCCGGAGCTCCTCGACCCGCTCGGCAGCCCCGTCGAGGACCCGGACGCCTTCCTCCGCGCCTACCTGGAGCGCGAGGACGTCGCGCTCGCCCGCGAGGACTCCGTCTCGCACTTCGACCAGCTGCCCGTCTCGGTGCTCACCACCGCCACCCTGGACTGGGTGCGCGCCGAGGTCCCGGACGCCGTCGTCGACGAACGGCGCTTGCGCCCCAACGTCCTGCTGCGCACCCCGCCCGGCACCCCGCCGTTCACCGAGGACGGCTGGTTCGGCCGTGAGGGCCGGTTCGGCGACGGCGTCCGGCTGGCCTTCGTCCGGGCCAACGAGCGGTGCGCGATGGTCGGCGCGCCGCAGCCCGGGCTGCCGCACGCACCGGAGATCCTCCGCGCCGTCGCCCGCGGCCACGACAACCGGCTGGACGCCCTGGCCACCGTGGTCTCCCCCGGCCGGCTGAGGGTAGGCGACCCGTTGGTCCTCACCGCCGGGTAACGCAGCCGTACGCCGTCGGCGGCACGCTTCAGCCGACGACGGCGACCGGGGCGTCCCAGGCGTTGCGGTCGACGGTCAGCGTGACTCCGCCGTGGGTCTCCCTCCGGTCGACCCGGTACTGGTGGCCGCGGCGGTGGCCGGTGAAGAGCCCGGCGGCGAAGGGGAAGCCCGTCACGGTGTCCTCCACGCCGTCGTACTCCGCGTACCAGAGCGCCGTCGGCAGGTCCGGGGTGCCGTCCGCCGCCGCCCGGGCGATGCCCGCGGCGCTGGAGGCGGCGAAGCCGTAGAAGCCCGGCCGGTAGCCGCGCGCCTCCACCGCCCGGTCGAAGGACCGGGTGTACGCGAGGACGGCCGCCGCGCACGCGGTGTCGGCGGCGTCGTAGGACTCCACGTCCAGGTAGAGGGTGCTGCCGGGCCTCATGCCGAGGGCCCCGGCCGCGGCCACCGCGTCCGCGCCGTCCGCGGACCCGAGGTCGACCGCCGTGCCGGCGGTGAGCTTCTCCGGGTCGCTGCCGCTCCGGCAGGGCGGCTGCGCGCCGACGTACAGCGGGATCAGCCGCCAGCCGGTGGCCGTCACCGAGGCCACCCAGGACGGGGTCAGCTGCGGCTGGGCGCAGCCGCGGTTCCTGCCGCCGATGTAGACCGCCGCCGCGCCGTACGGCGAGGTGCCGTGCCAGGCCTTCATCGCCGACGGTGCGGGGGCGGTGCAGGTGTCGAAGGCGAGGCCGGTGAAGACCGCCGGGTCGCCTGTCGGGGCCGGGGCGGAGGCCGATCCCGGCGGGGCCGCGGCGGAGGCGGTGGGCGAGGTCCGTGCGGGCGGCGGCGCGGAGGTCCCGCCGGCGGGGGCGACCGCGGCCGTCCGGTCGGCCGCTCCGACGACCCCGGCCCGGGCGGTCAGCGCCGCACCGCCGAGCACGGCCACGGCCGCGACGGACAGCGCGGCGGTACGGCGGCGCGGGGATCGTTCCTTCGGCACGCGGGCCCCTCCGGGACGGACGACAGGTGGCACGAAGACCTATCACCCGCCGCCGCGGGGCGCCGCGGCAGGGCCGCTCAGGCCGCGCCGCCGCCCGGACCGACCAGGCAGAACGGGTGGCCCGCCGGGTCCACGTACACCCGCCAGCCGGGCTCGGCGGCCTTGCGCACCGCGCCGAGCGCCAGCACCTTCTCCTCGGCGGCGTCGAGGTCCTCGACGCCGACGTCCAGGTGCAGCTGCTGCGGGTGGGCCGGGTCCGGCCACATCGGCGGGCGGTAGTCGTCGACCCGCTGGAAGCCCAGCACCATGCCGTCGGGGGTGTGGACGGTCGACCACTCGGCGTCCAGCGACCAGCGCGGGTCGGGGCGGTCGATCTCGCCGCCGAGCACGGCCGCGTAGAAGTGGGCCAGCCCGGCCGGGTAGTGGCAGTCCAGGACGACGCACTGCAGCTTGCCGATCATCGGTGACCACTCCTCGGGATAGCGGCGGCTCCTGCCGTCCTCCATGGTCCCCCGCCACTGCCCGCGGCGCCCGGAGCGCGCGGCGGGCGCGGCGCGCGCGGTGGCACTTCGCCCGGGCGCGGCACCGTCATCGCAGGTCGCGGCGGTCGCCGACGGTCCGTCAGGTGGCGTAATGCTGCGGCAACCCGGCCGCCATCGGGGCGGCCCTATGGTCGTGGCCGACCCCGGCCGTACCGCCACCCCGACCCCGGAGCAGCAGCGATGACCAGCGAGAACACCGCCCGCCCCGGTGTGCGGCGGCCGCGCGCCGACCGTGCCCGGCAGGTCGCGGACGTGCTACGGCGCCAGGTGCTGGCCGGTGTGTTCACCGGCGGTGCGCTGCCCCACGAGGAACGGCTGGCCGAGGAGTTCGGCGAGTCCCGGAACACCGTCCGGGAGGCGCTGGACCTGCTGCGCACCGAGGGGCTCGTCCGCCGGGTGCCCGGGTCGGGGACGCTGGTGCTCGCCGACAAGGTGCCGCACGGCCTGAACCGGCTGCAGGGCCTCGCCGAGACGCTGCACGAGCACGGCGAGGTGGTGAACGAGGTCCGCTCCCTCGGCCCCGTCCGGGCGCCGGGGCCGGTCGCCCGGCGGCTCGGCCTGCCGGAGGGCGCCGACGTCGTCTACGTCGAGCGGCTGCGCCGGCTGAACGGGCTGCCGCTCTCGCTCGACCTGACCTATCTGGTGCCGGACCTCGGCGCCGGGCTGGACGCCGCCGACCTGGCGCACACCGACGTCTTCCGGCTGATCGAGGAGGCCGCCGGGCAGCCGCTCGGCAGCGCCGAGATCACCCTGGAGGCGGTCAGCGCCGACGCGCACTCCGCGAGCGTCCTGGAAGTCCCGCGCGGCGCCGCCCTGCTGATGCTGGAGCGGCTCACCACGCTCGCCGACGGGCGTCCCGTCGACCTCGAATACGTCCGCTTCCGCGGCGACCGGATCACCATGCAGGGCCGGCTGCTGCGCGACATCCCGTAGGGAGCCCGCCGATGGCGCTCGCCGACCACCGTTCCGACGTGCCCGTGACGATCGACGCCTCGCTCTGCATCGACGGCTGCACGCTCTGCGTCGAGATGTGCCCGCTGGACTCGCTGGCCGTCGACCCGGACACCCACAAGGCCTACATGCACGTCGACGAGTGCTGGTACTGCGGCCCGTGCGCCGCCCGCTGCCCCACCGGGGCCGTCACCGTCAACATGCCCTACCTGCTGCGCTGAGGAGAGAGCCCGCCATGCCCCGCCCAGGACGCGTCACCCGGCCGCTGCTGGCCGCCGCCCTGTTCGCCGCCGCGACCGCCTGTTCCTCCGCCTCCGCCACCGGCGACGGCACCGTGCAGGTCGTCGTCGGCTACCAGTCGAAGACCATCAACACCGTCACCGCGGGCACCCTGCTGCGCGCCCGGGGCTGGTTCGAGCAGCGGCTGGCCGAGCAGGGGAAGAAGGACGGGAAGAGCTACGAGGTCGTCTGGCAGGACTACGACTCCGGCGCGCCGATCACCGCGCAGATGCTCGCGGACAAGATCGACATCGGTTCGATGGGCGACTACCCGCTGCTGATCAACGGCTCCCGCGCGCAGGAGGCCGGCGGTCCCGGCACCCGGCTGGTCTCGATCACCGGCTACAACCCGCTCGGCGCGCTCAACGGCGTCGTGGTGCCGAACGGCTCGCCGGCGCACACGCTGGCCGATCTCAGGGGCAAGCGGGTCTCCACCTCGGTCGGCTCGGCCGCCGACGGCACCCTCGTCCAGGCGCTGCGGAAGGCCGGCGTCCCCGACGGTGCGATCCAGAAGCAGAACCAGCAGCCCGCCGTCGGCGCCTCCGCGCTGAAGGCCGGCAGCGTGGACGCGCTCGCCCAGTTCGTCGCCTGGCCCGGCGCGGTGGTCTTCGCCGGCGACGGCCGCCTGCTGTACGACGGCGCAGCGCTCGGCCGCCCCACCCTGCACGGCGTGGTGGTCCGGCAGAAGTACGGCACCGCGCACCCGGAGGTCGTCCGGGCCTTCCTGACCGCCCAGGCCGACGCCACCGCGTACCTCAACGCGCACCCGCTGGAGGCCAGCCGCACCGTCGCCGGGGCGACCGGACTGCCGGCCGAGGTCGTCCACCTCTACAACGGCCCGAACGGGATCGCGACCTTCGCCACCCCGCTGCGGCCCGAGCTGGTCGACGCGCTCCGCCAGGACGTGCCCTTCCTGAAGTCGGTGGGCGTGCTCAAGGCCCTCGACGTCGAGAAGTTCGTCGACCCGTCCTACCTGGCGGCCGCCGCCCTGCCGGAGACCGCCCCCGCCCGGATCACCGGCACCGACCAGGTCTGCGGCCGGCCGGTCACCGACCCGCGGCAGGCCGGCGAGCTCTGGCTCCAGGGCGAGGAGACCACCCGGCCGGCCGCCGACCCGGTCTGCCTGCTGCGCGCCGTGAAGGCGGCGGCCGCCGCCGGGAAGAAGCTCCGCGCCGCCTACGTGCCGGACGCCGCCACCGGCACCCGCTGGTTCGCCGACCGGGACCACTGGGTGCAGGACGGCGCCGCCCTGCTGCCCTTCACCACCGAGGACGGCTCCGCCGCCTACCTCGCCGCCCACCCCGGCGCCCGCGCCGTGGGCTGGGACGAAGCCCTGGCGGCGGCGTGAGCACCGCGGTGCGGCCCGCGCCGCCCGCGACCGCCCGCGGGGGCGCCGCCCGGCCGCTCCCCCGGCAGGCCGGACGCCGCGCCGTGCGGGCGGCCGCCCTGCTCGGCTTCGTCGGGCTGTGGCAGCTGTTGACGTCCCACCAGGTGCAGCTGTGGGTGCGCTTCGACCACCTGCCGACGGCCCTGCAGGTCGGGCAGGCCTTCGGCCGGCAGCTCGGCACCGGCCAGTACTGGCAGGACCTCGCGGACAGCCTGCGGCGGATCGGCCTCGGCTTCCTGCTCGCCGCCGTCCTCGGCACCGCGGTCGGCGTGCTCACCGCCCGTTCGCGGTGGGCCGCCGACCTGCTCGGACCGGTGCTGGAACTGATCCGGCCGATCCCGGCGATCGCCCTCGTACCGGTCGCGATCATGCTCTTCCCGGAGAACGAGCAGGGCATCGTCTTCATCACCTGCACCGCCGCGTTCTTCCCGATCACGGTGTCCACCCGGCACGCCGTGCGCGCCGTTCCGCCGCGCTGGGAGGAGGCCGTGCGGACCATGGGCGGCGGCCGCGCCCGGGTGCTGGCCTCGGTGGTGCTGCCGGGCGCCCTGCCGGGCGTGGTCGGCGGCCTGTCGGTCGGCATCGGGGTGTCCTGGATCTGCGTGATCTCCGCCGAGATGGTCTCCGGGCAGTACGGGGTCGGCTACCGCACCTGGCAGGCCTACACGGTGCTCGACTACCCCGGCGTCTTCGTCGGGATGGCCACCATCGGCCTGCTCGGGTGGCTCACCTCCGGTGCCGTCGAGCTGACCGGCCGCCGGCTGACCGCCTGGCTGCCGCCGCGTGCCGGCGGCGGCGACCCGAGAGGAGGCCGGGGATGACCCTCCGGCTGACCGCCCGGAACCTCGGCCTCGGCCACCCGGGCCACCCGGTGCTGCACGGCGTCGACCTCGACGTCGGCCCCGGCGAGGTGCTCACCGTCGTCGGCCCGTCCGGCGGCGGCAAGTCCACCCTGCTGCGGGCGCTCGCCGGGCTGCTGCGGCCCGACGCCGGCGAACTGCTCGCCGACGGCGAGCCCGTCCTCGGCCCGGGCGCCGACCGCGCCCTGGTCTTCCAGGACGACGGCCTGCTGCCCTGGCGGACGGTGCGGCGCAACGTCGAACTGCCGCTCGCCGTCCGCAGGGTGCCGCGGTCCCTGCGCGACGCGCCCGCCGCCGAATGGATCGGCCGCGTCGGGCTGGACGGCCTCGCCGACCGGCTGCCGCGGGAGCTCTCCGGCGGGCAGCGGCAGCGTGTCCAGCTGGCCCGGGCCCTGGTCGGCGAGCCGCGGGCCGTCCTGATGGACGAGCCGTTCGGGGCGCTCGACGCCCAGACCCGCGCCGCCATGCAGCGGCTCCTGCTCGCCGTGTGGGAGCGGCAGCGCTGCACCGTCGTCTTCGTCACCCACGACGTCGACGAGGCCCTGCTCCTCGGCGACCGGATCGCCGTCCTCGGCGGCGGCACCGTGGCCGCCGTCCACGAGGTGCCGTACCCGCGGGACGGTGCGCGCCGCACCGACACCGCGGTGCTCGCCCTGCGCGAGCGGATCCTCGCCGCGCTGTAGGACGCGGCCGCCACGACCGCACGGGTGCCCCGGACCGACCACCCGGGGCGATCGAAAGGAGAACCGATGGAGATCCCCGACCTCGCGGACGCGCGGCTGCTGGAGTGCGACGTGCTGGTCGTCGGCGGCGGGACCGCCGGCACCATGGCCGCGATCAGTGCCGCCGAGGCCGGCGCGGACGTGCTGCTGCTGGAGAAGGCGCACGTCCGGCACTCCGGCGCCCTCGCCATGGGCATGGACGGCGTCAACAACGCCGTCGTCCCCGGCCGCGCCGACCCGGACGACTACGTCGCCGAGATCACCCTGGCCAACGACGGCATCGTCGACCAGCGCACCGTCCGGCAGACCGCGACCCGCGGCTTCGCCATGGTGCAGCGCCTGGAGCGGTACGGGGTGAAGTTCGAGAAGGACGAGTACGGCGAGTACCAGGTCCGCCGGGTGCACCGCTCCGGCAGCTACGTGCTGCCGATGCCGGAGGGCAAGGACGTCAAGAAGGTGCTCTACCGGGTGCTGCGGCAGAAGCACATGCGGGAGCGGATCACGATCGAGAACCGGGTGATGCCCGTCCGGGTGCTCACCTCCGGCGGCCGGGCGGTCGGCGCCGCCGCCTTCGACACCCGCAGCGGGGGGTTCGTCGCCGTCCGGGCGGGCGCGGTCGTCCTTGCCACCGGGCCCTGCGGACGGCTCGGCCTGCCCGCCAGCGGCTACCTGTACGGCACCTACGAGAACCCGACCAACGCGGGCGACGGCTACGCCATGGCCTACCACGCCGGCGCCGAACTCAGCGGCATCGAGTGCTTCCAGATCAACCCGCTGATCAAGGACTACAACGGCCCGGCCTGCGCCTACGTGGCCAACCCCTTCGGCGGGTACCAGGTCAACCGGCACGGCGAGCGCTTCGTCGACTCCGACTACTGGTCCGGGCAGATGATGTCCGAGTTCGCCGCCGAACTGGCCTCCGACCGCGGCCCGGTCTACCTGCGCACCACCCATCTGCCGGAGGAGACCGTCCAGGCCCTGGAAGGCATCCTGCACACCACCGAGCGGCCCAGCCGCGGCACCTTCCACGCCGGACGCGGCCACGACTACCGGACCCACGACGTGGAGATGCACATCTCCGAGATCGGCCTGTGCGGCGGGCACTCGGCCGCCGGGGTCCGGGTGGACGAGAACGCCGCCACCACCGTGCCCGGCCTGTACGCGGCCGGCGACCTCGCCTGCGTCCCGCACAACTACATGATCGGCGCCTTCGTCTTCGGCGACCTCGCCGGCACCCACGCCGCCGCCCACCTGCCGGCCGAACGGGCCGAACTCCCCGAGGACCAGCTGAAGGCCGCCCACGAGCTGGTCTACCGCCCGCTGCGGAACCCGGACGGCCCGCCGCAGCCCCAGGTCGAGTACAAGCTGCGCCGCTTCGTCAACGACTACGTCGCCCCGCCGAAGACCGGCACCCGGCTCTCCGTCGCCCTGGAGCACTTCGAGCGGATGCGCGGCGAGATCGCCGCCATGGGCGCCCGCACCCCGCACGAGCTGATGCGGGCGGTCGAGGTCGACTTCATCCGGGACTGCGCCGAGATGGCCGCCCGCTCCTCGCTCGCCCGCGAGGAGAGCCGCTGGGGGCTCTACCACGAACGCACCGACCACCCCGGGCGGGACGACCGGCGCTGGTTCCGCCACCTCGACCTGCGGAAGAACGCCGACGGCGCGATGGAGTTCCTCACCCGGCCGGTCGCGCCCTACCTCGTCCCGGTGGAGGGGCTGGAGCCGCCGGGCGGCGAGAGCGAGCTGATCGGCGAGGTCCACCCGCTCGTCGTCGGCCGCACCGGGACCACCGCCGGCGCCTCGGCGGCCCCGGCCTCCCCGGGCCCGGCCGCCGCCTCGCCCCGGTTGCTCGAACTGCTCCGGCTCGCCGAGGACGGGCCCGACCCCGCGGCCCTCGCGCCCTACCTCCGGGACGGCTCCGCCGATGTGCGGCGCACCGCCGTCACCGTCCTCACCGAGCACGCCGGCGAAGGGACGGGCCGGGCCCTGGCCGCTGCCCTCCACGACCCCGACGGACGCGTCCGGGCCGCCGCCGTGGCCGGCCTGCGGGAGCTCGCCGACGTGCTCGACCCCGCGCTCGGCCCCGCCCTGGCCTCCGCGGCCGCCTCGGCGGACCCCGTCGTCCGGTCCGGGGTGCTGGAGCTCTCCCGGGTGCTGCGCACGGGCTCGCGCGCCCTGTTCGCCGCCGGGGCGGCCGACGAGGAGGTTCCCGTGCGGCTGCAGGCCGTCCGGGGACTCGTCTCGCTGAACGCGGCGTCGGCCCTGGTGGGCGTCGCTGCGGACCCGGCCCGGGAGGTCCGGGTGGCCGTCGGCGAGGGCCTGGGGACGATCGGCGACCCGATGGCCGAGGGGGCGCTGCTGCGGCTGGCCCGGGACGGCGATCCGCTGGTGCGGGCCGCGGCCCTCGAAGGAGCTGCCGGGATCGGCTGCCCGCCGGCCCTCGCCGGGCTGGCCGCCGCCGCCGACCCGGCCTGGCAGGTCCGCAAGGCCGCCGCCGGGGCCCTCGCCGCCGCCGGGCGGACGGCACCGCTGCTCGTCCTGCTGGCCGACGGGAACGCGGACGTCCGCAAGGCGGCCGTCCGCGCCCTCACCCCGACAGCCGCCGAACCCGCCGTCGGGTCGGCCCTCCGCGAGCGCCTCGCCGACCCGGACGCCGACGTCCGCGCCTACACCCGCCTGGCCCTCCGGGACGCTCCCGGCACGTAGGGGCGCCCTCACCGGGACGGCGAAGCGACATCGGGGGCCGCCCCGTCAGACGGTCAGGCCCCGGAGGACCAGGTCGAGCAGGGCGAAGCCGAAGAGGGAGATGCCGACGAAGCCGTTCGTGGTGAAGAAGGCCCGGTTGAGGCGGGAGAGGTCGCCGGGCTTGACGATGCTGTGCTCGTAGAGGAAGGCACCGACGACCACCGCGAGACCGACCCAGAAGGCGGGACCGGCGTCGGTGAGGACGGCGTACCAGGCGAGCAGCGCGACGGTGACGGCATGGCAGGCGCGGGCGCCGTACAGCGCCGCCGCGATCCCGTACCGGGCCGGCACCGAGCGGACGCCCTCGGCGCGGTCCGCGGCGACGTCCTGGCATCCGAAGATCAGGTCGAAGCCGCCGATCCAGACGCCGACGGCGAGGCCGAGCACCACGGCGTCCCAGGACCAGGTGCCGGTGACGGCCAGCCAGGCGCCGATCGGGCCGGCGGCCTGGGCGAGGCCGAGGATGGCGTGCGGGAAGTCGGTGAACCGCTTGCCGTACGGGTAGACGACCATCGGCACGACGGCGACGGGGGCGAGCGCCAGGCAGAGCGGGTTGAGCAGGGCGGCCGCGCCGAGGAAGACGACGAGGGCGACGGCGGAGCCGACGTAGGCGGTGCGCAGCGACACCGCGCCGGTGACGAGTTCGCGGCCGGCGGTGCGCGGGTTCCGGGCGTCGATCTCGCGGTCGATGATCCGGTTGGCGGCCATCGCGAAGGTCCGCAGGCCGACCATGCAGACGGTGACGACGAAGAGTTCGCCCCAGTGCACCCGGCCGTCGGCGAGGAACATCGCCGTGAGCGCGGCGATGTACGCGAAGGGCAGCGCGAACACCGAGTGCTCGATCATCACCAGCCGCAGGAAGGACTTGACCTTGCCGGGCGGGACCTCGAAGGCGGCCGTGGTCACAGTCCGTACTCCTTCCAGCGCTTGGTGACGAGGGCGGCGGTCTCCGGGTCCGAGGCGACCATCTCGGGCCAGCCGCCGTCGCGGGTGTAGCCCTCCTCGGGCAGCTTGCGGGTGGCGTCGATGCCGGCCTTGCCGCCCCAGAACTGCTGGTAGGAGGCGTGGTCGAGGTGGTCGACCGGGCCCTCGACGACGGTCAGGTCGCGGCTGTAGTCGACGTTGCCGAGCGCCCGCCAGGCGACCTCCTGGTAGTCGTGCACGTCGCAGTCGGCGTCCACCACGACGATCAGCTTGGTGAGCGACATCATGTGGGCGCCCCAGATGGCGTGCATGACCTTCTGGGCGTGCTTCGGGTACTTCTTGTCGATCGAGACGATCACGCAGTTGTGGAAGCCGCCGGCCTCGGGCAGGTCGTAGTCGACGATGTCCGGGATGATGATCTTCAGCAGCGGCAGGAAGAAGCGCTCGGTGAACTTGCCGAGCGGCCCGTCCTCGGTCGGCGGCCGGCCGACCACGATGGACTGCAGCAGCGGGCGGCGGCGCATCGTGACGCAGTCGATGGTGAGCGCCGGGAAGGGCTCCTGCGGCGTGTAGAAGCCGGTGTGGTCGCCGAACGGGCCCTCGGGGAGCATCTCGCCGGGCTCCAGCCAGCCCTCCAGCACCACCTCGGCGTCGGCGGGCACCTGCAGCGGGACGGTCTTGCAGTCGACCATCTTCACCCGCTCGCCCTGCACGAAGCCGGCGAACAGGTACTCGTCGATGTCGCCGGGCAGCGGCGCGGTCGCGGCGTAGGTGACGGCGGGCGGGCAGCCGAAGGCGATCGCGACCGGCAGCCGCTCGCCGCGCTTCGCGGCGACGGCGGCGTGGTTGCGGCTGTCCTTGTGGATCTGCCAGTGCATGCCGATGGTGCGCCGGTCGTGCCGCTGCAGGCGGTACAGGCCGAGGTTGCGGACGCCGGTGTCCGGGTCCTTGGTGTGGGTGAGGCCCAGGTTGAAGAAGGAGCCGCCGTCCAGCGGCCAGGTGAAGAGGGCGGGCAGCTGCTCCAGGTCGACGTCGTCGCCGGTGAGGACGACCTCGTGGACGGGCGCGTCGCCGGTCTTCACGTTCTTCGGCGGCACGTGGGCCATCGAGGCGAGCTTGCCGAAGGCGTCCCGGAAGCCGGTGAAGCCCTGCGGCAGCTCGGGACGGAGCAGGCCTGCGATCTTCTCCGAGATGTCGTCGGGGGACTTCAGGCCGAGGGCCTTGGCGAGCCGGCGCTCGGTGCCGAAGACGTTCATCGCCAGCGGCATGGACGCGCCCTTGACGTTCTCGAAGAGCAGCGCCGGGCCCTTGGCCTTCTGCACCCGGTCGACGATCTCCCCGATCTCCAGGTACGGGTCCACTTCGGTCTTGATCCGCTTGAGGTCGCCCTCGCGCTCCAGGGCGCGGAGGAAGGAGCGGAGATCGTCGTATGCCATGCCTGTCAGTATCCGACACCGGTTAACCTGGCCCCGCCAAGAGGGGCCCTGTTCGCCGTTCCGGGGGAGACCGACGCCGTGTTGAGAGTTGTGCCGCCGCTGCTTCTGCTCGCGCTCTGGGTGTGGGCGTTCATCGACTGCCTGACCACGCCGGAGGAGGAGGTCCGCTACCTCCCCAAGGTCGCCTGGGTGATCATCGTGCTGCTCTTCCCGCTGGTCGGGTCGATCGCCTGGCTGGTGGCCGGGCGCAACCGCGCGCGGTCCCGCGGCCGGGCCGTGCCCTGGCCGGCCGGCCCCACGGCGGGCTTCCCCGAGTACGAGCGGCCCGCGGAGCGCTACGTGGCCCCGGACGACAACCCGGAGTTCCTGGCCTCGTTGAAGAAGGACAACGCGCGGCACGAGGACATGCTCAAGCAGTGGGAGTCCGACCTCCGCCGGCGCGAGGAGGAACTGCGCCGAAAGGACGAGCCGGAGGACGATCCGCGCGGCTGAACCGAATTTGGCGCTTCCCTACCATCCGGGAGCCCGACGGCCGCCGCGCGCCGTAGGAACCGCACGCCCCCGGCCCGCCCCGCGGACCGGGGGCGAGCCGTGCGCGAACGCTCCCCGGCACCCGTCCTGACCTGGACGATCGAGGGTCCGGCCACCCCCTGTGACGGGCCCTGCGGACCCCCCGGCCGCACCCCCCGGAACGGTCGGCGCGGTGTGACCCACTGTGTGCCCTGTACAGCTTCTGGGGCCCGACCTTGTACGGAATCGACGCCGAGCGGCGGCGGCCCTCCCTCGTAGTGTCGTAGGTGAAGAAGTGTTCGCCGGAGCAGCAGCCGCGTACCGCAGGCCGCCTGCCGGGACAGTTCCCTCACACTTGGAGTGGTTCGAGATGACGGTTCTGCACGATGCGCCGGTCGGCGGAGAGGTCCCCGCGATCCCGGCCGACGCGCGCGGGCGGGTGGCCGAGCTGCACGAGCTCCGGGAGCAGGTCCGGCGGGGTCCCAGCGAGAAGGCCACCGAGGCCCAGCACGCCAAGGGCAAGCTGACCGCCCGCGAGCGGATCGACCTGCTGCTCGACGAGGGCTCCTTCCGCGAGGTGGAGCCGCTGCGCCGGCACCGCGCCCAGGGCTTCGGCCTGGAGGCGAAGAAGCCGCACACCGACGGTGTGGTGGTCGGCTGGGGCACCGTGCACGGCCGGACGGTCTTCGTCTACGCGCACGACTTCCGGATCTTCGGCGGCGCGCTGGGCGAGGCCCACGCGCAGAAGATCCACAAGATCATGGACATGGCCATCGCGGCCGGTGCGCCGCTGGTGTCGCTGAACGACGGCGCCGGCGCCCGCATCCAGGAGGGCGTCACCGCCCTCGCCGGCTACGGCGGCATCTTCCAGCGCAACACCAAGGCCTCGGGCGTGATCCCGCAGATCTCGGTCATGCTCGGCCCCTGCGCCGGCGGCGCCGCCTACTCCCCCGCACTCACGGACTTCGTGTTCATGGTCCGGGAGACCTCGCAGATGTTCATCACCGGCCCGGACGTCGTCCAGGCCGTGACCGGCGAGAAGATCACCCAGAACGGCCTCGGCGGCGCCGACGTGCACTCCTCGGTCTCCGGCGTCTCGCACTTCGTCTACGACGACGAGCAGTCCTGCATCGAGGAGGTCCGCTACCTCCTCTCGCTGCTGCCGCAGAACAACCGCGAGATGCCGCCGGCCAGCTCCACCGACGACCCGGTGGAGCGCCGCAACGAGAGCCTGCTCGACCTGGTGCCCGCGGACGGCAACCGCCCGTACGACATGCGCAAGGTCATCGAGGAGGTCGTCGACCACGGCGAGTACCTGGAGGTCCACGAGCGCTGGGCGACCAACGTCATCGTGGCCCTGGCCCGGATCGACGGGCACGTGGTCGGCCTGATCGCCAACCAGCCGCAGTCGCTGGCCGGCGTGCTCGACATCAACGCCTCCGAGAAGGCCGCGCGCTTCGTCCAGATGTGCGACGCCTTCAACATCCCGATCGTCACCCTGCTCGACGTCCCCGGCTTCCTGCCCGGTGTCGACCAGGAGCACGGCGGCATCATCCGGCACGGCGCGAAGCTGCTCTACGCCTACTGCAACGCCACCGTGCCGCGGATCTCGCTGATCCTGCGCAAGGCCTACGGCGGCGCCTACATCGTCATGGACTCCCGCTCCATCGGCGCGGACCTGTCGTTCGCCTGGCCGACCAACGAGATCGCCGTGATGGGCGCCGAGGGCGCCGCCAACGTGATCTTCCGCCGCGACATCGCCGCGGCCGAGGACCCGGAGGCGATGCGGGCCCAGAAGATCAAGGAGTACAAGAGCGAGCTGATGCACCCGTACTACGCGGCCGAGCGCGGCCTCGTGGACGACGTCATCGACCCCGCGGAGACCCGCCAGGTGCTCGCCGCCTCGCTCGCCATGCTCCGCACCAAGCACGCCGACCTGCCGAGCCGCAAGCACGGCAACCCTCCGATGTAACCGGTTCTTACGCCGATCGGAACCCGTCAGACTTCACCATGGGGGAGAAACAAGGACCATGAGCGCTTCCGCCGAACCCCTTGTCCGCATCGTCCGCGGCTCGCTGAACGCCGAGGAGCTGGCCGCCCTGACCGCGGTGCTGCTCGCCCGGGCCGCCACCGCCCAGCAGGCCGCCGCCCCGACGGTCGAGCCGATCGCCAGCTGGCAGCGCCTGGAGCGCCGCCCGGCGTACTACTCGCCGGTCAGCTGGCAGCAGGCCGCCTGACACGCACCCGGGCCCCGCACGGTCACCGTGCGGGGCCCGGGTCGTTCACCGACGCGCTACGCGGCCGCGAGGGCGGCCGGACGGCCCTCGTGCATGGTCGACAGGTGCTCGGCGAGCAGCTGCGGGTCCTGGCCCAGCCAGAGCCGGACGGCGGCCCCGAGCACGACGCACGAGGAGCCGAGGCGCACCCCGGTGGTCTGGGCGATCCGGCCCGCCGCCGGGCCGAGCAGGTCGGCCAGGTCGGTCGGCAGCCAGACGGTCTGCGCGCACGGCGCGGGCGCCCGCAGGGCGGCCACCAGGCGGTAGGCGTCCTGGGCGCAGTGCAGGGTCGGCAGGATGTCCAGCAGACCGTCCGCGACGACCTCGGAGACGTCGCTGCGATGGCCCTGGGCCAGCCGGCGGAGCAGTGCTCTCTCCGCAGCGGTGATCCGGACGGTCAGCATGACCTCGTCGCTCTCCATGGCGGCCCCTCCTCGCGGCTGACTGGACGTCCTGGTCAACGACCGGACGGGCGATCCCTCACGGTTTCTTCGGTGGAACGGCACCACCCGGGGCGGCGGCCGGTGGCCGGCCGCCGCCCGCGGGCGGCCTCTCAGACGCCGGCGTACGAGTGCTTGCCGGTGACGAAGATGTTGACGCCGTAGTAGTTGAACAGCCAGCAGGCGAACGCCAACAGGGCCAGATAGGCCGCCTTTCGGCCCCTCCACCCCGCGGTGGCCCGGGCGTGCAGGTACGCGGCGTAGGCGACCCAGGTGATGAAGGACCAGGTCTCCTTCGGGTCCCACTCCCAGTACTTGCCCCAGGCCGCCTCGGCCCAGATCGCGCCGGCGATGATGGTGAACGTCCAGAGCGGGAAGACCAGGGCGTTGATCCGGTACGAGAGCTTGTCGAGGGTCGACGCGGCGGGCAGCCGCTCCCAGACCGAGACCGGGATGCGCAGCGGGCCGCCGGGCAGGCCGGCCTCGACCCGGCGCTCGTACGAGTCCTTGCCGAGGTACAGCACGGTGGCCACGAAGGCCGCGTACAGCGCGCCGCCGCAGATGATCGCGGTGGAGACGTGGATGCCCAGCCAGTACGAGTGCAGCGCCGGCACGAGCTGCTCGGAGTCGGTGTAGAGCACCGAGACGGCGACGCCCAGGGTCAGCAGCACGGCCAGCACCACCGGCAGGCCCAGCCAGCGGACCTTCTTGCCCGCCACCAGCAGGCCCAGGTAGGCGAGCATCATGGTGAGCCCGAAGGCGCAGGAGAACTCGTACATGTTGCCCCACGGCCAGCGCATCACCGACAGGCCGCGGGTGAGCACGCCGCCGGCGTGCAGCAGGACGCCGAGGACGGTCAGCGAGACGGCGATCCGGCCCGCCAGGTCGCCCCGCTCGCTGGTGCCCGCGGCGCCGGGGCCGTCGGCCGCCGAGCCGTCGCCGCGGCCGCTGGTGACCACGGTGGCGCCGGCGTCGGCGAGGGCGGTGCGGGTGAGCGTGGTGGTGCCCCCGTCCGCGGTGGCCACCGTGACGGTGACCTTGCGGGCGGCGGACTTGGACTCCTCGGCGGCCAGGGTCGCGGCCAGTCCGCCGGACTGCTCGGCGGAGCGGACGGCGATCGCGCCCTTGCTGCCGAACGTCCACTCGAAGAGGTGGGCGAACATCGCCAGGGTGTACACGGCCATCGCCGAGTAGATCAGCTTGTTGGAGAGGTCGGCCAGATGAGGGTCGACCGAGGCGAGATTCACCGTCTACTCCTTGGAGTCCGGGTCTGCGGGGGTTGCCGGTGCGGGGACGGCGGCGGGCTCCGGCCCGTCCGTCGCGGGGTCGGGCCCGTCCGTCGCGGTGTCCGGGTCGGGCTCGTCGAGGGCCGGGGCGTCGTCCTGGAGGTCGACGGCGAACTCGGCGAGCTCCTCGGCCGTGCGGGCGGACTCGCTGCGGGCGAGGCCGGCCAGCTCGACCAGCGTGCTGCCGTCCGGGGATGCGGTGGCGCGGACCCAGATCCGGCGGCGCTGCACGAACAGCGAGCCGATCAGGCCGAGGATCGCGCAGACCGCGCCGGCGAGCGCGACCGCGTTGCCCGGGCGGTGGGAGACGTTGAAGCTGGCCCACTGCTGGTAGCCGTCGAAGGTGACGGTGCCGTAGCCGTCCGGCAGCTCCCAGCCCTGGCCGGGCTTGAGCTTGACGCGGGCGATGTCGCCGTCCTGCTTCAGCTGGGTCATGTGGCCGGTGTCGAGCTGGTAGACGTTCTGCGGCAGGCCGGAGTCGGTGCCGAGGTCACCGGCGAAGGCGGTGAGCACCAGCATCGGCTCGGCGGCGTCCGGGAAGAGCGAGATCGGGCCGGTCTTCTCGAAGTTCACCGGCGCGGTCGGCAGGAAGTACCCGTTGAAGCCCAGGTCGACGTCCTTGCCGTCCTTCTTGCCGTAGTCGCTGACCTTGATCACGCCGGTGGAGGTGAGGTTGCTGTCCTGCGGCAGGAAGGGCGTGGGGCCCTTGTAGACGACCTCGCCCTCGGCGTTCTTCACGGTGACGACCGGCGCGTAGCCGTGGCCGATCAGGAAGACCTTGGAGCTGCCGATCTCCAGCGGGTGGTTGACCTCGATGTCGCCCTTGGTCAGCTTCTTGTCGTCGGTGCCCGTCCAGTACCGGATGTGCGCGGTGAACTGGCGGGCGCTGCCGATCTGCTCGCCGGAGGTCTGGTAGCGGGCGGTGAAGCCGTCCAGCTTGAAGCCGAAGGCGTCCAGGTCGTCGACGGTGTAGAAGGCGGAGCCGGTGAAGTCGTCGTACTGGGTGGTGGTGTTGGCGAACCCCTGGCCCTCGATCATCAGCTTGCCGCCCTGGCCGCTGCCCAGGCTGGCCCAGGCGAAGCCCGCCAGCAGGGCGAACAGCGAGAAGTGGAAGAGCAGGTTGCCGACCTCCCGCAGGTAGCCCTTCTCCGCGGCGACCGCGCCGCCGGCGGAGGTGGCCCGGAAGCGGCGCCTGCGCAGCAGCCGGTGCGCGGCCGCGTTGACCGCCTCGGGATCGGCGTCGGTCCGCCAGGCGGCGTAGACCGGCATCCGGGTCAGGTTGCGCGGGGCGGCCGGCGGCCGGGCGCGCAGCACGCCGACGAACTGCCAGGTGCGCGGGACGATGCAGCCGGCCAGCGAGACGAACAGCAGGATGTAGATCGCCGAGAACCAGACCGAGCTGTAGACGTCGAACAGCTGGAGCTTCTCGTAGAGCGGGGTGATGCCCCGGTGGGCGGCCTTCCAGGTCTGCACCTTGAAGGCGTTCTGGCTGTTCTGCGGGATCAGCGAGCCGGGGATCGCCGCCAGCGAGAGCAGGAAGAGCAGGATCAGCGCGACCCGCATCGAGGTGAGCTGGCGCCACGTCCAGCGGACCCAGCCGAGCACGCCGAGGCCCACCGGGGCCTCCGCCTCCTCGGGGGCGGTGCTGAGGCGCTCGACGTCGGCCTCGCCGCCGTCGGTGGTCACGGTCCTGGTGTCGCTCACGGTCAGATTCCGATCGTGGTGTCGCCGCTGAGTTGCCGCATGTGGTCGATCAGGACGTCCCACACGCCGGTGACCAGGAGCAGGCCGACCGCGACGAGCATGCCGCCGCCGATCCGCATCACCCACTGGTAGTGCTGCTTGACCCAGCCGAACGCCCCGAGCGCCTTGCGGAAGGCGAGCGCGGCAAGGATGAACGGTACGCCGAGCCCGGCGCAGTACACCGTCATCAGCAGCGCGCCGCGCCCGGCGCTGGCCTGGGCGGCCGAGAGGTTGAGGATCGACGAGAGCGTCGGGCCGATGCAGGGCGTCCAGCCCACGCCGAAGACCAGGCCCAGCAGCGGGGCGCCGGCCAGCCCGATCGCCGGGCGGCGGTGGGTGCGCACCTCGCGGTTGGTGAAGCCGGGCAGCAGCCCCATGAAGGCGAGGCCCATGAGGACGGTCAGCGCGCCCAGCACGATGTTGATGGTGCGCTGGTACTGCTGGAGGGTGTTGCCGAAGAAGCCGAAGAGCGCGCCGGTGGAGACGAACACGGCGGTGAAGCCGAGCACGAACAGCAGTGCGCCGAGCAGCATGCGCCCGCGGCGCGCCCCCTTGGCGTCGGCGAGGTCGACGGCGGAGAAGCCGGTGACGTAGCTGAGGTAGCCGGGGACGAGCGGCAGCACGCAGGGTGAGAAGAAGGAGAGCAGCCCGGCGGCGAGGGCGATCGGCAGGGCGAGGACGAGGGCCCCGCTGAAGACCGTCTCGTTGGTGCCGAAGGCCGCGAGCGCGTTCACTTCTGCTCCGCGAGGACCGGGGTGATCATCTTCTCCAGGTCCTCGGTGGACAGGGCGCGCATCGCGCGGGCGGCGAGCCCGCCCTCCCGGTCGACCACGATGGTGGTCGGGATGGACTGCGGGTTCAGGCTGCCCTTGGGGAAGCGCAGGATCTGGGTGCCGTCCGGGTCGTACAGGCTCGGGTAGGTGATGCCGGTCTGCTGCTCGAACCGGATCGCGTTGGCCGGGTCGACGTCCCGGGTGTTGATGCCGAGGAACTGGACGCCCTTGTCCCGGTACTTCTGGGCGACCTCCTGGAGGTTCTTGCCCTCGGCGCGGCACGGGCCGCACCAGGAGCCCCAGACGTTGAGGACGACGACCTTGCCCCTGTAGTCGGCGAGCGCGACCGGCTTGCCGTCCAGGGTCTTGCCGTCGATCGCGGGCGCGGGCGTCCGGGAGCCGGGGGCGGCGGTGGCGATGCCGGCCTTGCCGGTGATGAAGCCGGCCTGCCCCCCGCCGTCGGAGGTGCCGGAGCTGCAGGCGGTCAGTGCGAGCGCGGCGGCGGCACCGAGCGTGGCGGCCAGGCGGGTGCGGCGGCGGGTCGTCCCAGACATGTGAAAAGTTTCGCATGGGACTTTGGGCAGGTTTGAGGGGGTCCGACGTTACGGGTCGAACCCCCTCTGACCTGCACTTTCTGCACTTATGATCCGCTTATCCCAGGCATTTCACCGCTGTGTCGGCGGTCACTCGGGAATGCGCGGGCGCCCCTGCGGAAGGCCTCCGCGAGAGGGCCTCCGGGAGAGCGCCTGCGCGTCAGGCGCCGAAGCTCTTGCCGACCGGCTTGGACTTGCCGCCCTTGCCCACCAGGTGGGCCGGCAGCAGGTCCCGGGCCGGCTCGCGGTAGCCGATCGAGACGATCCGGTCGCCCTCGTAGGTGAAGCTGGTCAGCGATGCCAGCGAGCACTGCCGGTTGCGCGGGTCGTGCCACAGCCGCCGGCGCTCGGCGAACGAGCGGACGATCCAGATCGGCAGCTGGTGGCTGACGCAGACCGCCTCGTGCCCGCGCGCGGCGTCCCGGGCCGCGGCGAGCGCGCCCATCATCCGCACGACCTGCTCGATGTACGGCTCGCCCCAGGACGGCTTGAACGGGTTGGTCAGGTACTTCCAGTGGCCGGGGTTCTTCAGCGAGCCGTCGCCGACGCCGAAGGTCTTGCCCTGGAAGATGTTGTCCGCCTCGATCAGCCGCTCGTCGACGGCCACCTCCAGGCCGTGCGCCTTGCCGATCGGCTCGGCCGTCTCCTGGGCGCGCTCCAGCGGCGAGGCCACCACGTGGGTGATGTCCCGGTCCGCGAGGTGCTCGGCGACCCGGTCGGCCATCTGCCGGCCGAGCTCGGAGAGGTGGTAGCCGGGGAGGCGCCCGTAGAGGATGCCCTCCGGGTTGTGCACCTCTCCGTGGCGCATCAGGTGGACGACGGTGGTCTCGCTCACGCGGCCTCCTCGGTGGCCTCGGCGGCGGCCCGGGCGGCCGCGGGCAGGGCGGCGGCGATCCGCTCGATCGCCCGCTCGTCGTGGGACGACGAGACGAACCAGGACTCGAAGGCCGAGGGCGGCAGGTAGACGCCCTGGGACAGCATCGAGTGGAAGAAGGAGTTGAAGCGGAACGCCTGCTGGCGGCGGGCCGCGTCGTAGTCGGTGACCTGCTCCTCGGTGAAGAACACCGAGAACATGCTCCCGGCCTTCTGCAGCCGGTGCGCCACGCCCTCCTTGGCGAGCGCCTCGGCGACCAGGCCGGAGACCTGCTCGGCGACCCGGTCGACGGCGGCGTACACCTCGTCGGTGCAGTTGCGCAGCTGGGCGAGGCCCGCCGCGGTGGCGACCGGGTTCCCGGAGAGCGTGCCGGCCTGGTAGACCGGGCCGGCCGGGGCCAGGTGCGCCATGACGTCGGCGCGGCCGCCGAAGGCCGCGGCCGGGAAGCCGCCGCCCATGACCTTGCCGAAGGTCAGCAGGTCCGGCGCCCAGCCCTCGTGCGCGGCCTCCAGGCCGTACCAGCCGGCCTTGGAGACGCGGAAGCCGGTCATCACCTCGTCCGAGACGAACAGCGCGCCGTCGGCCCGGCAGAGCTCGGCCAGGCCCCGGTTGAAGCCGGGCAGCGGCGGGACGACGCCCATGTTGCCGGGCGAGGCCTCGGTGATCACGCAGGCGATCTCGCCGGGGTGCGCGGCGAAGGCCTGCCGGACGGCCTCCAGGTCGTTGTACGGCAGCACGATGGTGTCGCCGGCCTGGGCGCCGGTGACACCGGGGGTGTCCGGCAGGGCGAAGGTGGCCACGCCGGAGCCGGCGGCGGCCAGCAGCGCGTCCACGTGGCCGTGGTAGCAGCCGGCGAACTTCACGACCTTCGAACGGCCGGTGAAGCCGCGCGCGAGCCGGATCGCCGACATGGTCGCCTCGGTGCCGCTGGAGACCAGGCGGACCTGCTCGACCGGTGCCACCCGCGCGGTGATCTCCTCGGCCAGCTCGACCTCGCCCTCGCCGGGGGTGCCGAAGGAGGTGCCGCGGACGACCGCCCGCTGCACCGCCTCGATCACCGCCGGGTGCGCGTGGCCGAGGATCATCGGGCCCCAGGAGCAGACCAGGTCGACGTACTCGCGGCCGTCGGCGTCGGTCAGGTAGGGGCCGCTGCCGGACACCATGAAGCGGGGGGTTCCGCCGACCGCCCGGAAGGCCCGGACTGGCGAGTTCACGCCACCCGGGGTGACGACGGAGGCGCGCTCGAACAGCGACCGGGACTGCGGAGCCTCGTACGGATAGCTCGGGGGACTGGTCCGCGGGTCGCCATCGGACCCGCTCTCGGGGTTGCTCACGGGGTTGGTCACCTGAACATGCTCTCAAATCGTGTCCTTGCTCTCCGCATGCCGGACCCGATCATCTGGAACGATGATCCGTGTGCTGCTGCCTCGGCAGGGGGTTCGGACTGTACGGTTGTCCGTGCGACCGTCGCGAAGGAGTCCGGCCGGCGGGCCGGGAGTCCTGGGCACAGCGGGGCGCACGTCCCGGATCGGGCCGACGGACGCCGGGGGCGACCGTTCGAACCGGCCCGGCGGACCGCGGCGACGCGGTCACGGACGCTGCGGTTCGCGGTGTGTACGGCGGCACGAGACGGGTAAGTGGCACGTTCGGAGGGACACCGGGCGTGTGGGGGTCTGTCGATTCCGGCGAATTCCGGTGAGGATGGTCCGAGTGTCCGAGGCGCAGGACGGCTTCGAGGAGGCCGCGGGTGGCACCCGTCCCTCCGCGGAGGCCGCGCACGGCGGGGGTACGGGTACAGGCGGCAGGGGAAGGCGGGGCGAGGGACGCGTGGGAGTCACCTACAAGTACTTCGGCGCACCCGACCGTGCCACCGCGGCGAGGGTCCCCACCGCGCTGGGCCCCGGCGGTCTCGGCCTGGACGCCGGGGAGCTCGGCGCGCTGGGCCGGCTCGGCGACCTGATGGAGACGAGCGGCTCGCTCAACGGCCACCTCTCCACCAAGATCAAGCCCGAGACGATGAGCGCGATGGTGCTCACCGGCATCCAGGGCGTTCCGCTGCACCAGGTCCCGCCGCTGGAGCTGGTCGTGCTGCACCCCGACTACGCGGTCGTGCAGCTGCCGCACAACGTGGTCGAGCCGCTGCGCAAGGCGGACGAGACCCAGCTCGGCGCCGCCGCCTTCATCTGGTCGACCGTGCCGGACCGGCGCGGCCCGCGCGACGCCTTCGTGATCTACCAGATGCTGCACGAGTGGCAGGACTTCGCCAACCGCCTGCACGACGCCGGCCACCAGCTGTACTGCCTGGTCTGGCCGTAGGCCCCGGATCCGGGGCCGGAGCCCGGCCCGGGCGGGTCCGGGCGTCCCTCGGCGTGCCGCCCCGTGAGCACCCGCAGTGCGTCGGCACGCGACAGAGGGGGCGCGCGAAGGCTCCCGGCAGCCGGGTGACGCCTCCGCACGCCCCCTGCGGGCGGCCGGTACTGCGTGGCCGGTCCTACTCCTCGGCCGGCGGCCGGGCGGCGGTGAAGGCGGCGAGCGCCTCGGCGATCAGCGACTCCGCGGCCGCGCGGTCGACGCCGAGCCCGGAGAGCGGGCCCTCGCCGTCCTCCAGCTCCAGCAGGGCGAAGAGGATGTGCTCGGTGCCGATGTAGTTGTGGCCCAGCCGCAGGGCCTGACGGAAGGTCAACTCCAGCGCCTTGCGCGCCCGCGCGTCGTACGGGACGAGCTCGGGCCGCTCGTCCGCCGCCGGCGGGAGGGCCGCCACGGCCGCCTCGCGGACGGCCTCCGGAGTGACCCCCTGGGCGGCGAGCGCCCGGACGGCGAGACCGTCCGGCTCGGCGAGCAGGCCGAGCACCAGGTGCTCCGGGGTGACCTCGGCGTTGCCGGCGGCGCGGGCCTCGTCGTGGGCGGCCGCCACGGTGTTGCGGGCCCGCGGGGTGAAGCGGCCGAAGCCCTGGCTCGGGTCCAGGTCGGAGGGCCCGCCCGGATCCTTCGGCACGAAGCGCTTCTGCGCGGCCTGCCGGGTGACGCCCATGCTCGTGCCGATGTCGGTCCAGGAGGCGCCGGAGCGCCGGGCCTGGTCCACGAAGTGGCCGATGAGGTGGTCCGCGATCTCGCCGAGGTGCTCGGCGGCGAGGACGGCGTCGGCGAGCTGGTCGAGCGCGCCGGTGTGGACCTGCTTGATGGCCTCGATGAGGTCGTCGAGGCGGACGGGATGCGTCAACTGGACCGGATTCACCATGCGTCAACCTTAGGTTGACAGTCCAGGGGTGTCAACCGCCGGTTGACACCCCTGTCGCATGTCCGGCCCTCTCAGGACACCGGGATGCCGAGCAGCTGCCGACGGGCCTCGACCAGGTCCACGGCGGCGCGGAGCCCGGGGCGCTCCCGGCCGGGGCTGTTGTCGAAGTCGTCGCGGACGGCCTTGATCGCATGGATGACCTGCCTGCGGGCCAGTCGGGCGTCCACCTCCGCCCTGGCCCCGGCGCTGAGGTCCGCCCAGGTCACCACGCCTCCTCGTCCTCCTCCTCGTCCCACTCCTCCTCCTCGGGCTCGTACGGGTCCGGCTGCTCCACCCAGCCCGCCGCCAGCACCAGCCGGGAGGTGCGGTGCACGGCGAGGAAGCCGAAGGGACGGTCCGTGGTGAACTCCACCCGGCGGACCCGGTACGGCGGTGGCGCCGGCGCACTGCCCACGGCCACCCCCAGTGCGGTGACCGCCGCGGCGCGGAAGCCCAGCGCGCCGAAGGTCGCCGTCGCCGACTGCGCGGCCGCCCGGACTTCGAGCGGCGGATCCGCACAGATCCCCGGGAGATGGCCGCTGCCGTCCGGCTCGTGCCGGGAGACCGTGCCGAGCCCGAAGCGGTCGGCGTCCGCCAGCAGATCGTGCTCGGCCGACACCGTGAACCGGGCGACCTCCGCCATCAGTTGATGCCGCGGAACCTCGCTGCGGACGGCGCGGACCCGGACCCCGGGACCCGCCTCGCCGTACGGCAACAGATCCCCCGTCACCCGGCGGTGCCGGCCCGCGAGGATGCCGAGCCCACCGCCGAGCACCTCGCCCGGGCGGGCGTTCTCCTCGCCGACGAGCAGGTGGACGTCGATCCCGCCGGCCCCCAGGACCCGCAGCTCGGAGACCGGCCCGGCGGGCGTCCCGACCACGGCGACCCGGTCCAGCAACGAGGTACGGCGGTAGAGGCCTTCGAACTCCCGGTCGGCCCACGGGCCCGTCCCGGGGCACAGCACGCCCGCCTTGAACGGGCGGATCCAGTCGGTGCGGACGGCGAGCGCCGAGGCCAGCAGGAGGATCGTGTCCGGCTGGACCCGGAGCGGGAACTCCTCGATCTGCCCGTTCGTGTGGCGGGCCGCCCAGGCGTCCAGCTGCGGCTGGGTCTCCGGGCCGGTGAGCGGCTGGTGGAGGTGGGCCGGGAGGCCGGCCGTCCACTCCGGGGAGACCCGCAGCGCGGGCGCCGTCCACAGCCCGACCGCTGCAGCCACCCCGGGCAACCGGCCCAGAGCGTCCAGCAGTTCACGGGCCCGCTCGGCAGCCGACGCGGCCGGCACCCCGAGCGCGTCGGCCAGCTCCTTGCCCGCGGCCCCGTCCGCCCCGGAGGCGAGCGCGGCCAGCAGCGGCCACAGCCCGGCCGCGGTGAACACCGTGCCCCCGGCCGTCGGAACGCCCCGCGCCCAGCGCTCGGTCAACGAATTGACGGCCCGTACCGTCGTGGTCGAAAGCATGCTCCCCGCCCTGCCGCACCGGTGGTGCGCCGCAGCCTAGGCACCCCGCACGAACCCGACCACCGGATTTCCGCGTGCACGACGCCCCGGCCGCGCCTACCGTGCCGGGCATGACCAGGCCCTACCGGTACGTCGGACCGCCGGACATCGCGCTGAAGGCCCGGACCGCACCGCCCGGGGTGCCCGTCCGGACGACGGAGGACCTCGCCGACTGGCTGGGCGGCCGCGAACCGGACGAGTTGCGCGAGCCCGTCACCTTCGTGGTGGACGAGCGGGGCGTGCTGCTGCTCGCACCGCGGCGCAGCGAGCACGTGGCCTGCGCGGGCGGCCGACCCGTCCTGGCGGCGGGCGAGATCGCCTTCGTCCGTGGCCCGGGCGGCGGTTGGGAGGTCTCCTCGCTCACCAACCAGTCCACCGGCTACGCCCCTGGTGGCAGGTGCTTCCCCGCGGTGGCGGCGGCCGTGGCGGCGCTGGGGCTGACGCCGCCGGACCGCTTCGACCCGGTGTTCGTGTTCCGCCGCCGCCCGTCCTGCCGGGAGCTCAACGTGGTGCGCGAGGACGACTTCCACTGTGCGCCGTGCGGTTCTCCGCTACCGCTCGCGTGGAACGCGGACGAAGGTTGAACCGGGCTCCGGCGGGCGGGACACCGCGGTGCCCCGCCCGCCGGGGGTGGTCAGTTGGGCAGGTAGGAGATGCCGAGCTTGTCGAGGCGCCAGAGTTGGTCGGGGGTGCCGGTGTCCTGGGCGAGGGCGAGGATGCGGTTGCCCTGGGGGTCGAGGGTGGTGGTGGCGGTGACGAGCTCGGTGCGGTCCTGGGAGTCGGCGATCCGGTAGCGGCCGTCCGCGGTGGGCAGCAGCAGCCAGTGCTGGTTGCCGCCGCCGTGGCAGTGCCACTGGACGAGCCGGGTGCCGGGGGCGGTGGAGCCGCCGGTGGCGTCCAGACACATGGACGTGTTGGCGGTGGAGGCGAGTTCGAAGCTGCCGCCGGCCGCCGCGCGCAGCAGGAAGGACTGGTTGAGGCCACCGGTCGGCCGGTAGGTGATGGCGGCCCGCCCGTCGGTGGCGTCGCCGTAGGTGCCGCCGCCGGCGATGTCGAGGGCCTGGCCGGTGGCCGCGTCGGTGAGCCGGTACCAGGAGCCGTCCTCGGGGGTGTCCGGGAAGGGCTGTCCGGCGGTCAGCGGGGCGATCGAGGTGGTGTTCGTCCGGTCGAGCGAGCAGTAGGCCTGGTCGAGCGCGGGCCGGCGGTAGAACTGGGCGAGGCAGGCGGCCTCGCCGCGGTAGCCGGCCACCCGCAGGTGGTACGACTGCCGGACCATGTTCATGCACACCCCGGGGATCCCGATCTCCTGGTCGCAGCCGTTGCGGGTGCGCTCGGAGACGTCGATGACGTCGCCGTTGGTGTACTCGTACGGCGAGCTCGTCCAGCGGGCGCAGACCTCGTGGCCGTAGCTGACCCGCCGCTGGTCGAGGTAGCGCACGCCGGGCACCCGGCCGGCCGCCTCGCGCAGCGCGTCGCTGAAGGCCGGGACGACCAGGTTGTGGCCCCAGGCGAGGTCCTCGGGGAAGGCCGGGCAGCCGTCCGCGATCTTGCCGAGGTAGTCGTTGCGCCGGATGTCGGGCGTGATCGGCGTGAAGTACGACTGGTAGACCAGCTGGTAGGAGGAGTCGGCGTAGCCGGCCCGGCGCATGGTGGCCCGGACGTTCGTCAGCGCGGCGGCGACCTTGGGCTTGACCCGCTCGGCGCGGGCGGCGATCTCGGCGGTGCCGATGGTGTCCCGGCAGCCCTGCGACTTGGGCACCGGGAAGTACTGGCCGAGGCAGGCGAGCATGATGCCGCTGAAGTCGAAGTCGTCGTTGGCGCCGATCGTGACGACCACCATCTTCACGTCGTACTCGGCGGCGGCGTCGGCGAGTTGGACGTCCTGCTTGGGCTCGCCGAAGTCGCCGCTGCCCGGTCCGGTGATCTTCGCCAGCTCGGGGTCGCTGACCAGGTCGCCGGTCTGTGCGCCGGAGCAGGCGAGGTCGAGCGGGACGAGGTCGGGGAGTCCGGTGAGGAAGATCTCCGACCTGCTGGAGCGGTGGCAGTAGTCGCCGGGGGTGTCGGTGCCGGGCACGTAGTCGTCGCCGGTGTCGGTGCCGGCGCCCTCGCCGGAGATGGCGCTGTCGCCGAGGGCGACGATCGCGGCGGGGCGGGCGCCGGTGCCGTCGGCGGCCCGGGCGGGGGCGGCGGCCGGCAGGCCGGCGAGGCAGAGGACGGCGGCGAGCAGGGCGGCGGCCGGAAGTCCGGTGGTGCGGTGTCTGCGGAGGCCGGGCAGGGGTGAGCTTCTCACGCGTGACTCCTGTGGGGGTGGGGGCCGCACGGCGGGGGCCGGGCGGTGGAGCGGTGCGTGGTGCCGATGGTGCGTGCTGACGCTGGTGCGTGCTGGCGGTGCGCGGTCCCGCGGCGCGGCCGTGGGGGGCCGGGCGCGGAACTCCGGTACGGGGTCGAGAATATGAGCCTGGCTCATATATTAGGAACTGACACCTCGTCCAACAAGCCTCGGCGCACGACGGAACGGGCCGCCGCCCGGCCCCAGGAGGAAGGGGCGCGGGCGGCGGCCCGGTGCGTGCGGACCCGGCCGGCGGACCGGCCGTCGGGCGTGGGACCCGGTCAGCCGACGTTCGCGCAGGAGTTGCCGAACGCCGGGTTCAGCAGGCCGATGACGTCGATCGAGTTGCCGCACAGGTTGACCGGCACGTGCACCGGAACCTGGATGTTGTTGCCCGAGGCGACACCCGGGGAACCGGCCGCGACGCCCTCGGCGCCGGCGCTCGCCATGGCGGTGCCGGCACCGGCAGCGACGATGCCCACAACGGCGGCGCCGACAGCGGCGGCCTTCTTGACGCTCATATGAGTCTCCTCGTAGTTCAGGTCTTCCATGGGCCGCTCGGGTGGACCGCTCGGGCTCCGCACGGAAGGGCACGGGGCGTGCACCGGGCCCAACGAGGCCTGATCGGCGCGGTACCGAACAGACCGGCACATTCACCCGGACGTAGTAGTGAAGGCATTCGGGTGATCGTGGGATCAGCCCGTTTCCCCCGGCGGCCGCGGTCGTTCTTCCCTGCGTACCGGCTCGACCGGTCCGGCCCGGGGATCCCGGTCCGGCCGGCCCCTCCCGCCCGGGCGGGCCCGCGGCGCCCCACGGCCCGCGGCACGCCAGGCGCGGGACTCGCGAACAGAAAGAGACTGCACCATGCGCAAGATCGCCTACGGCGCGCTCGGCACCGCGGCCGCGGCCGCCATGCTGTTCGGCGGCGCGGCCACCGCGTCCGCCTCGGGCGCGACGGCCGAGGGCGTCGCCACCGGCTCCCCCGGTGTGCTGTCCGGCAACCTGCTCCAGGTCCCGGTGCACGTCCCGGTCAACGTCTGCGGCAACACCGTCAACGTGATCGGCCTGCTGAACCCCGCGTTCGGCAACGCCTGCGCCAACATCTGACCCCGGGCCGCCTCCGGCCGGCCCCCGCCGGCCCGCGGGCCGGCCCCAGGACTCCCAGGAGCAGCCGCGAGGCGCCTCCTGGCGGCGCCGCGGTGCCACCGGATTCCCGGCCGTGCGGGAACCGGTGGCGGCGCACACGACCGCATGCGGCCGACGGCTCGCCCAAGCCACGGGCGACACGCGCCAGTTGAGCCGCGGGGGTGACAATCACGGAGCATCCAGGAAATGTCGGGCGATGATTCCGATTCGCCTGGCGCCCGGCCTCCATCAGGAAATCCGGGCACGAACCTAAGGACAATCCCATGCGCACGTTCAAGAAGGCCACCGTCCTCACCGTCGCCGCCGTCGGCCTGGTCGCCTCCGGCGCCGGCGTCGCCGCCGCCAGCTCCGGCGCCGAGGGCGTCGCCACCGGCTCCCCCGGTGTGCTGTCCGGCAACCTGCTCCAGGTCCCGGTGCACGTCCCGGTCAACCTGTGCGGCAACACCGTCAACGTGATCGGCGCCCTGAACCCGGCGTTCGGCAACTCCTGCGCCAACGCCGGCTGACCAGCCGTCGGCTGACGCCGTGTCCGCGCCGCACCCGGCCCCGCCGGGTGCGGCGCACCCTCCCCCGTGTGTGATTAGGAGATCGACTCCCATGCAGAACGTGAAGAAGGCCGCCGTTCTCACCGCCGCGGCCGGCATCGTGCTCGGCGGCGCGGGCGCCGCCAGCGCCAGCTCCGGCGCTCAGGGCGTCGCGGCGGGCTCGCCCGGTGTGCTGTCCGGCAACCTGCTCCAGGTGCCGGTGCACGTGCCGGTGAACGTTTGCGGCAACTCGGTCAACGTGGTCGGCCTGCTGAACCCGGCGTTCGGCAACACCTGCGCCAACGTGGACGCGCCGCCGGAGGTCAAGGAGGAGGACTGCTGATCACCGCGATCGGCACGACTCGTGCGTCTGCCCCCCGGTCGTCGGCCGGGGGGCAGTTCGCGTAGCCGCGGCGGACCGGCCGGCGGCCACCCATCCCACCGACAGAAGGATCCCCATGGTGCTGAAGACGGCCCGAACCGGACTGCTGGCCGCGCTCGGCGCGGCCGCCGCGGTGGGCGCGGCGGCCGGCCCGTCCGCTGCCGCCGAGCAGACCGCCCCGGCCGGACTGCCCCGGCCCACCGCCCAGTTGCAGTCCCCCGACACCGGGCAGGTGGTCGGCGGCACGACCGGTGCGCTCGGCTACGCGGTGGCCCCGGTGAAGAACCTGCGGCTCGACCCGTGGGCGCAGTCCTCCGCGGACGTGCTGAACAACGGCGTGGCCGTCCAGCCCGACAACGGGGTGCCGGCGGTGGGCACCGCGCCGCTGACCTCGCCGCTGAGCGCGGGCGGCGGCCCGCAGAGCCTGCCGGTGGTCGGCCCGGCGCTCGGCCTGCTGCCCGGCTGAGCGGCGGCCGTCCGCGGACACGGCGGCACGGCGGGAGCCCGGCACCCTCGGGGGGTGCCGGGCTCCCGGCGTTCCGGCGCGCGGATCAGAACGCGGGCTGCGCCAGCACGTCGGAGGAGAGCGCCCCGGTGGCGGCCGCGGTCAGGTTGCCGGCGGTGTCGGTGACCGAGACCCGCTGGTCGTCGCCGCCGAGCGAGGCCTTGGCGCCGGGCACCGCCTGCACCGGCGCGGTGACCAGCTGCGGGTCCAGCTCGCCGAAGGAGAGCGCGCCGTCCGCGAACTCGCCGCTGTGGTCGGTCGCGTAGCGCAGCGGCTGGCCGAGCTCCAGGGCCGGGCCGGCCGTCCGGATCGGGGCGGCGGGCACGTTGAGGACGGCCTGGCCGAGCTCGGTGCTCCGGTCGGCGGCGGGCAGCGGCACCACCGCGTCGACGGCCGGGCCGACCCGGCCGGCGTTGATCGCGGGGACGATCCGGTCCGGGACGAGCTGGGCGCCCGGGTGCTCCTCGGGCACCGGCGGCTGCAGCGGCGAGGCGGGCAGCCCGCCGGAGAGCGTTCCGGTCTGGGTGAGCAGCGGCAGCGGCACGTTGAACGGCACCTCCTGGCCCGCCAGGCCGTTCTCGACGGCCGCCACCTCGCCGGGGGTCATCGGCCGGGCCTCGGCCGCGCCCTGCGCGGAGACGACGCCGGCACCGACCGCGAGCAGCAGGGCGCCGGTGGCCCGCTTGGAGAGCTTCATGCAATTCACCGTTCTGTCCGAGTGCGTTCTACCGGGGCGGTTCCGCGGGAAGAGCCCTGCGGAAAAGCAATCTGCGCAACGACCGACCACCGGCGGGATTGCGTCGGTTAACCGGTACGGGCTAATAGTCGGACCGGAATACCGCCGGCCTGATGATCGATCAGACGCCTGCGAAGAATCTGCGTAACTTTCCCGCCGGTCATTCTTTGAATGGGATGTCGCAGCTCGACGGCGACGCGACCGGATCCCATCGACACCGGGCACGGCCGTTGAGCCGCCGCACCCGAGCATTTCAGAGAGGTATCTCCCATGCTGAAGAAGACCTTCGCTGGCCTCGGCCTGGCGGCCGCCGCCCTCGCCACCGCCGCGGCCCCGGCCGGCGCGATCGGCAACGCGGACGGCTCCGCCGGCTCGATCCAGGGCAACGGCGGCACCAACGCCACCGGCACCTGGGGCAACCACAGCCCCAACTTCCACTTCGCCGACAACCCGAACGTCTGCCTCCCCGAGATCCACAACATCGGCGTGGCCGTGCTCGGCGTGGCGGTCCCGGTCGAGGTCGACGCCCTCAACAACCAGCCCAAGCAGACCTGCGTGGTCGGCCAGGGCACCCTCGGCAGCGGCGACGGCGGCGTCTCCCACCTGATCGGCTGACGCCCGCCCGCTGCGCCCGCGGGGCCGTGCGCCCCGCCCCCGCACCTCCCGGTACGGCCGCTCCCCCGGTCGCACCGGCGCAGAACGGACGGCGTGAGCCACCCGCCGGACCGAGGCTCCACTCCCTACCGAAGATCCCACGAAGGAACGCAGAAATGATCAAGAAGGCTCTCGCCGCCGCCGGCGTCGCCGCCGCCGGTGTCGCCATGGCCGCCGCCCCCGCGATGGCGATCGGCGACGCCGACGGCGCTGCCACCTCCATCCAGGGCAACGGCGGCACCAACGCCACCGGCACCACCGGTGACCACAGCCCGAACTACCACACGCTGGACAACCCGAACCTCTGCCTGCCCGAGGTCCACAACATCGCGGTCGGCGCGGTCGTCGGCCTCGCCGTGCCGATCGAGGTCCCGGTCCTCAACAACCAGCCGCAGCAGACCTGCGTGGTGGGCCAGAACACCGTGGGCAGCGGCGACGGCGGCGTGTCCCACCTGATCGGCTGATCCTGCCGGTCCGATCTGCCGCCGGGCCCGGGGGAGCCGCTCCTCCGGGTCCGGCGGTTGCCGTTCCCCGGCCGGGCGTCCACCGGCCGGGCCGCGGTCACCCCTCCCCGGCCGTCCGCCGGGACCGCTCCGCACGGCGGTCCCGGCGGGGCGTCCGGGTGACGGTGTGTCGTACCGGGCGCGTGGTTGCCGGGCCGGGGCGGCTTGTTGTGATCAGTTGAGTCCGCATCACCGTCGTAGAGAGGACCCCTCCATCATGAAGAGCATGCTCGGCAAGGCCCTGCTGACCGCCGTCGGCGCCCTGGCCGTGGCCGGTGTCGCGGCGCCCGCCCAGGCGCACGTGGACGCGGGCGGCGGCGCCCACCTGGTCGCCACCGCCGACGACCCGTTCGTCGCGGGCGAGGGCCACGGCTGGGCCGAGACCAGCAACATCTCCGTGATCGGCCAGGAGTGGGGCTGGGCCACCAGCACGGCCATCGGCGGCGGCGCCGACGGCGAGGCCCACATCGGCTGACCCGGCCGTACGGGCACCGGAAGCCGGGCTGCGGAGATCCCTCGGCCCGGCCTCTTCGGGTGCACCGCAAGGGGCGCGTGGGGGCAGCTCCTAGCGCAGCATCCCCGCGGCCTCGACCGCCCAGTAGGTGAGGATCTGCTCGGCGCCGGCCCGGCGGATCGAGGTGAGGGTCTCCATGATCATCCGCTCGCGGTCGACCCAGCCGTTGGCGGCTGCGGCCTCGACCATCGCGTACTCGCCGGAGACCTGGTACGCGGAGACCGGCACCGGGGAGGCGTCGGCGATCTGCCGCAGCACGTCCAGGTAGGCCATGGCCGGCTTCACCATGACCAGGTCGGCGCCCTCGGCGACGTCCAGCTCCAGCTCGCGCAGCGACTCGCGGGCGTTCGCCGGGTCCTGCTGGTACGCCTTGCGGTCGCCCTTGAGCGAGGAGCCGACCGCCTCGCGGAACGGCCCGAAGAAGGCCGAGGCGTACTTGGCGGTGTAGGCGAGGATGCCGGTGTCCTGGTGGCCGGCCTCGTCCAGGGCCCGCCGGACCACGCCGATCTGACCGTCCATCATCCCGGACGGCCCGACCAGGTGGACGCCGGCGTCGGCCTGCACCACGGCCATCTCGGCGTAGCGCTCCAGGGTGGCGTCGTTGTCGACCGAGCCGTCCGCGGCGAGCACGCCGCAGTGGCCGTGGTCGGTGTACTCGTCCAGGCAGAGGTCGGACATCACGATCAGCTGGTCGCCGACCTCGGCGACCACGTCGCGGATGGCCTGCTGCAGGATGCCGTCCGGGTTGGTGCCCTCGCTGCCGACGGCGTCCTGCACCTCGGGGACGCCGAACAGCATGATGCCGCCGAGGCCGGCCTCGGCGGCCTCCACGGCGGCCCGGCGCAGGGTGTCCCGGGTGTGCTGGACGACGCCCGGCATCGAGGTGATCGGCTTCGGCTCGGTGATGCCCTCGCGGACGAAGGCGGGCAGGATCAGTTCGGCCGGGTGCAGGCGGGTCTCGGCGACCAGCCGGCGCATCGCCGGGGTCGAGCGGAGGCGGCGCGGGCGTACGGTCGGGAATTCGGCGGACAACTGCTGCTTCTCTCTCACGACACGAAACCGCCGGGGAGGCTCGGGGCCTCCCCGGCGGCGGGGTTCAGCGGGCGGCCTTGCGGCGCGACCCGGGGCGGCGCTCGCTCGGCCGGTAGACCGGTTCGCCGGCGGCGACCGCGGTGTCCCGGCGGCGGGCGCCGAATTCGGCGAGGGCCTGGGCCAGCGCGGCGGCGGACGGCGCGGGCGCCATCACGTCGACCCGCAGGCCGTGCTCCTCGGCGGTCTTGGCGGTGGCCGGGCCGATGCAGGCGATCACCGTCACGTTGTGCGGCTTGCCGGCGATGCCGACCAGGTTCCGCACGGTGGACGACGAGGTGAAGAGGACCGCGTCGAAGCCACCGCCCTTGATCGCCTCACGGGTCTCGGCCGGCGGCGGCGAGGCGCGCACGGTGCGGTACGCCGTGACGTCGTCGACCTCCCAGCCGAGCTCGACCAGGCCGGCCACGAGCGTCTCGGTGGCGATGTCGGCGCGCGGCAGCAGCACCCGGTCGATCGGGTCGAAGACCGGGTCGTACGGCGGCCAGTCCTCCAGCAGGCCGGCGGCGGACTGCTCGCCGGAGGGCACCAGGTCGGGCTTCACGCCGAAGTCGACCAGCGCCTGGGCGGTGGTCTCGCCGACCGCCGCGACCTTGATGCCGGCGAAGGCGCGGGCGTCCAGGCCGTACTCCTCGAACTTCTCCCGGACGGCCTTGACGGCGTTGACCGAGGTGAAGGCGATCCACTCGTAGCGGCCGGTCACCAGGCCCTTGATCGCCCGCTCCATCTGCTGCGGGGTGCGCGGGGGCTCCACCGCGATGGTCGGCACCTCCTGCGGGACGGCGCCGTAGCCGCGCAGCTGGTCGGAGAGGCCGTGCGCCTGCTCCTTCGTCCGCGGGACGAGGACGTTCCAGCCGAACAGCGGCTTGGTCTCGAACCAGGAGTGCGAGGCGCGGTGGGCGACCTGCTCGCCCACCACGGCTATCACCGGCGTCGCCGGGTCGACCGGGGCCGACACCGGGGAGGGCAGCACCCGGGCCGCCTTCAGGTCGGCGGCGATGCCGGCCAGCGTGGAGGTGAAGGTGCGCTGGCGGGTGGTGGTGCCCGACAGGGTCGCGGAGAGCGCGGCCTCCGGCTTGCGGCCGTTGGCGACCAGCGCGTTGGCGGTCGCCGGCAGCTGGCCGAGGGTGGTGCGGACGACCAGGGTGGTCTCCAGCGCGCCCAGGTCGACACCGGCGCCGCCGAGCAGCGCCGCCGCGTCGACGAAGCGCACGTCCGCGCCCTGGCTGCTGCGCAGCGGCACACCGGCGTAGGCGGGGACACCGACCGACTGGGCGACGCCCGGGATCACCTCGAAGGCGATCGCCGCACCCGCGCAGCCGAGCATCTCCTCGGCGGCGCAGCCGTCCAGGCCGGGGTCGCCGTCGACGGTGCGCACCACGTGCTTGCCGGCGCGGACGGCGTCCGCGACGAGCTTGGCGACGTCGAGGCCCGCCTCCTCGGCGGGGTTGTGCACCTGGACGCCGGCCGGGCAGTGCGCGCGGACGGCGGCGGCGGTGAGCGGGTCGGCGATCAGCACGTCGGCGGAGGCCAGCACGTCGACCGCGCGGAGGGTGAGCAGACCGGGGTCGCCCGGGCCGGCTCCCAGGAAGGTGCAGCGGCCGGACGGCTGGGCCGGGCCGTTGGAGGGGCTGGTGGCGGCGGTGGGGCTCATCGGTTTCGCTCCCCCATCAGGCCGGCCGCCCCCTGGTCGAGCAGCCGGGCAGCGAGCGCGCGGCCGAGGGCCGCCGCCTGCTCCTCGGCCGTCCCGTCCAGGACGAGCGGGCCGGTGGCGGTCATTCTCAGCAGGGTGGCGCCGTCGGTGGTGCCGACCACGCCCTCCAGCCGCAGTTCGGTGCCGGCCCAGGTGGCCAGCGCGGCGACGGGCGCCGAGCAGCCGGCCTCCAGGGCGGCGAGCAGGGCGCGTTCGGCGACGACCGCGGCCCGGGTGGGCCGGTGGTCGAGCTCGGCGAGCTGTGCGGCGAGCGCGGCGTCCGTGCACTCGACGGCGAGGGCGCCCTGGCCGGGGGCCGGGACCATCAGCTCGGCGTCGAGGTGCTCGGTGATCTCGGCGCCGCGGCCGAGCCGGTTGAGGCCGGCGGTGGCGAGGACCACCGCGTCCAGCTCACCGGAGGCGACGTAGCCGATCCGGGTGTCGACGTTGCCGCGTATCGCGACCGTCTCCAGGGCGGTGCCGCGGGCGGCGGCCCAGGCGTTGAGCTGGGCCGTCCGGCGCGGGGAGCCGGTGCCGACGCGGGCGGTGCGGCCGCTGCCGGCGAGCTTCTCGACGAGTTCGCCGAGCGTCAGGCCGTCCCGGGCGACGAGGGCGTCGCGGGAGTCCTCGCGCTCCGGCACGGCCGCGAGCAGCAGGCCGGCCGGGGCGGCGGTGGGGAGGTCCTTCAGGGAGTGCACGGCGAGGTCGATGCGGCCCTCCAGGAGGGCGTCGCGCAGCGCCGAGACGAAGACGCCGGTGCCGCCGATCTGCGCCAGCGCCTCGCGGGAGGTGTCGCCGTAGGTGGTGATCTCCACCAGTTCCACCGGGCGGCCGGTGACCCGGCTCACCTCGCGCGCGACCATGCCGGACTGCGCCATGGCGAGGGCGCTGCGCCTGGTGCCGAGGCGCAGCGGCTGCTCGGGGGCGCCCGGGGGGCTGCTCAGTTGACCATTCATGGGGTGCTCGTCCAGGTCGTGCCGGTGGGGGTTGACGGGGTTCATCCGGCCGCTCCGCCGCGGGGGGCGTGGCCGGTGCCCGGCGAGGCTGCCGGGGTGCCGGAGACGGCGTGCACGGCCGCCGGGTCCAGGTCGAAGAGCTCGCGCAGCGCGTCCGCGTAGGAGGCGCCGCCGGGCTCCGCGGCGAGCTGCTTGACCCGCACGGTGGGGGCGTGCAGCAGCTTGTCGACGACGCGGCGGACGGCCTGGCCGATCTCGGCGCGGGAGCGCTCGTCGAGGTCGGGCAGCCGGGACTCCAGCCGGGCGAGTTCGCCGCTGACGACGTCGGAGGCCATCGAGCGGAGCGCGACCACGGTGGGGGCGATCCGGGCGGCGCGCTGGGCGGCGCCGAAGGCGGCCACCTCGTCGGCGACGATGCCGGTGACGGCGTCGACGTCGGCGGCGCCGGGGCCGTCGGCCGAGTGCGCGTGCGAGAGGCTCTCGATGTCGACCAGCAGGGCGCCGGGCAACTCGTGGACGTCGTGGTGGACGTCGCGCGGCATCGCCAGGTCGAGGAAGGCGAGCGGGCCGTCGCCGGTGCGGGCGCCGACCGCGGCGGCGACCTGCTCGGCGGTGACGACCACGCCGGCCGCGCCGGTGCAGGAGACCACCAGGTCGACGTCGGCGAGCGCCTCGGGGACCTTGGCGAAGTCGACGGTGCGGCCGGTGCCGAGGATGGTGACCAGCCGCTCGGCGCGTTCGGCGGTGCGGTTGGCGATCAGCAGGTCGGTGACGCCGGAGCGCACCAGGGTGGCGGCGGCGAGCGAGCTCATCGAGCCGGCGCCGACGACCAGGACGCGCTTGCCGGCGATGGCGCCGGCGCCGGCGGCGACCTGCTCCAGGCCGAAGGTCACCAGGGACTGCCCGGCCTTGTCGATGCCGGTCTCGCTGTGGGCCCGCTTGCCGACCCGCAGGGCCTGCTGGAAGAGCTCGTTGAGGCCGCGGCCGGCGGTGTGCTCGTCCTGGGCGCGGGCCAGGGCGTCGCGCAGCTGGCCGAGGATCTGGCCCTCGCCGACGACCATCGAGTCCAGGCCGCAGGCCACCGAGAAGAGGTGGTGGACGGCGCGGTCCTCGTAGTGGACGTAGAGGTGGGCGGTGAGCTCCTCCAGGTCGACGCCGCTGTGGTGGGCGAGCAGCAGGGAGAGCTCGGCGACGCCGGCGTGGAACTTGTCCACGTCCGCGTAGAGCTCGATCCGGTTGCAGGTGTTGACCAGGGCGGCCTCGGCGACGGTGGCCGAGGCGGCGGCGTCGTGCAGCAGGCGGGTGGGGACCTCGCCGGTGAGGGCGGCGCGCTCCAGCACGCCGACCGGGGCGGTGCGGTGGCTCAGTCCGACGACGAGCAGGCTCATGCCGGCATCACCGCCGAGAGGTCGCCCTCGCCGCCGGCGGGGGTGGCGCCGCCGGCCTGGGCGGCGGTCTTGGCGGCCCGGCCCTGGGCGGACCGGTCGGTGCCCTTGGCGGGCTCCGCCTTGGTGGCGCCGCCCGCGGCGCGGCGCAGCTTGGCGGCCGCGGCGCGGACCGGGCCGGGGGCCCGGTCGAGGACGGAGTCGCCGCCGCCGGGCTCCTCACCGGCCTTGCGCTGCTCGTGGAAGGCGAGGATCTGGAGCTCTATGGAGAGGTCGACCTTGCGCACGTCCACGCCGTCCGGGACGGTCAGCACGGTGGGGGCGAAGTTGAGGATGCTGGTGACGCCGGCCTCGACGAGCCGGTCGCAGACCTGCTGGGCGGCGCCGGGCGGCGTGGTGATCACGCCGATGGAGACCTGCTGGTTCTCGACGATGGACTCCAGCTCGTCCATGTGCCGCACGGGCAGGCCCGCGGCGGTGGTGCCGACGACGCCGGGGTCGGCGTCGAGCAGGGCGGCGACCCGGAAGCCGCGGGAGGCGAAGCCGCCGTAGTTGGCGAGGGCGTGGCCGAGGTTTCCGATGCCGACGATGACGACCGGCCAGTCCTGGGTGAGACCCAGCTCACGGGAGATCTGGTAGACCAGGTACTCGACGTCGTAGCCGACCCCTCGGGTGCCGTAGCTGCCGAGGTAGGAGAAGTCCTTGCGGAGCTTGGCGGAGTTCACGCCGGCGGCGGCGGCCAGCTCCTCGGAGGAGACGGTGGGGACGGACCGCTCGGAGAGCGCGGTCAGGGCCCGCAGGTAGAGGGGGAGGCGGGCGACGGTCGCCTCCGGGATGCCCCGGGCACGCGAGGGTCGGCGCGCGGCGCCGGTGTCGGGCGCCTGCGAACTGCTCTGGGTGGGTCGGCCGATTGCCACGGTGCTCCCGAGGGTGAAGCTGGGCTTAGGCAGCCAGGCTATGCGTTTGTGAACGTGTGCACAAAGATGGTGCCCGATTTGTCCCTGCACAGTGATGCGCATCACTCACCTCCCTGCGGGGCCGCCGCCGATCCGGGGGCCACCGGAGCGCCTGCCCCGTGACCGGCCGCACCCTGCGGCCACGGGCCGGGCGCGGCCTCCCGGCGCAGCAGCGGGACGAGCTCGCCGCCCGCCAGCGAACGGGCCCGGCCGAGCCGCGGCCAGGGCACCGGCGCGGCGCCCCGGGGCGGCTCCGGGCGGTCGGCGGGCGGCAGCGCCCCGGCCCGGGCGTAGTGGCGGAGCAGGTCGGCACAGGCGCGGGCGTCCCCCATCGCGGTGTGCGCCGGGTACCAGCCGAGGCCGGCCTCCCGGACGCAGGCGGTGAGGCCCCAGCCGGCGGCGGCGGGCAGCCGGGTACGGGCCGTGCGCATGGTGCACAGCAGCGGGACGGGCGGCAGCGGCACCCCGATCCGGGCGTACTCGCGCTCCAGGAAGGCGTGGTCGCAGGTGACGTGGTGGCCGACCATGACCCGGTCCGCGAGCAGGTCGAGCAGGTAGGGGGCGACCTCGCGGAAGCGCGGGGCGCCGACCACGTCGTCCTGGGTGATCCGGTGCACGTGGGTGGGCCCGACCGGCCCGCCGGGGTCGATCAGGGTGGAGAAGGTCTCCTCGGTGCGGAGACCGTCGTCCAGCAGGACGACGGCGACCTCGACGACCCGGTGCCGCCAGGGGCTGCGGCCGGTGGCCTCGACGTCGACGACGGCATAGCCGCCCATCGCGCTCTCTCCTTCGCCTGCGGCCCCCGGCGGACACGAAACAGGCTCGATCGTAAGCCGACGAATTCACCGATTCGGCGGGTGATCTCTATCGGGTCGGCAACGATTCGGCTCCGCACCCCCGCCGATCGGCGGGGGTGCGGGCGGGCGCGACGGCGGGCGGCGGTGGCGGACGGGGGTGCGGACGGTGCGCGGACGCCGGCCGGATCAGGCGCCGAGGGCGGCGCGCAGACGGCGTTCGTCCACCCGCCAGAAGTCGTGCTGGCGGCCGTCGATCAGGGTCACCGGGATCTGTTCGGCGTACTGGTGGTACAGCGCCTCGTCCTGGGTGATGTCCTTCTCCTCGAAGGCGGCGTCGAGTTCGCCGGTGACCCGGACGAGGATCGCGCGGGCGTCGTCGCACAGGTGGCAGCCGGGCTTGCCGATCAGGGTCACCACCCGGTCGGCGGGCTTCTTGTTCTTGTCGCGTCGCAGCAGGCTCACCCGGCCATTGTGCGCCCGTGGCGCGGGCCACTGCGCCGATGTGCACCGTTAACGGCTCCTGCACGCGGGCGTCACGGGAACCCCTTCCCGGCTGGCTATGCTCGGTCCATGGCCGCGCTACGAAGGCTCCACCTCGCAAGGCGTTCCCCCGACGAGCGGACCGCGCTGGCGGGCGAGGCCGCCGCCGACGCGGCCGAGGCCGGCCTGATCGCCGCCACCGCGCGGCGCACGGACGGAGCCGGGACGGCCGCGGTCACGGAGAAGAGCGCGGAGAAGGCCGAGAAGTCGGACAAGGCCGAGAAGGCCGAGAAGACGGAGAAGGCCGGACGCGGCAGGAAGGCCCCCGCCGAGGACCACACCCCGACGCCCGACGACCCCCGGGCGGCCGCCTTCTTCGACTGCGACAACACGATCCTGCGCGGCGCCGCGATGTTCTACCTCGGCGTGGGACTGTACCGGCGGCGGTTCTTCACCCGCCGCGACGTGGCCCGCTTCGTCTGGCAGCAGACCTGGTTCCGGCTGCACGGCTCGGAGGACCCGGCGCACATCGCGGACGCCCAGGACACCGCGCTCGGCCTGGTCGCCGGCAAGCGGACGGCCGAGCTGGAGCAGATCTGCGAGGAGATCTTCGAGGAGGTCATCGCGGACAAGGTCTGGCCCGGCACCCGGGCGCTCGTCCAGATGCACCTCGACGCCGGGCAGCGGGTCTGGCTGGTCACCGCGGCCCCGCAGGAGATCGCCCGGATCATCGCCCGCCGGCTGGGCATGACCGGCGCCCTGGCCACCGTCGCCGAGACCTCGAACGGCGAGTACACCGGCCGACTGGTGGGCGGCCTGCTGCACGGGCCGGCGAAGGCGGCCGCGGTGCAGGCGCTGGCCCGCCGCGAGCAGCTGGACCTCTCCCGCTGCGCGGCGTTCAGCGACTCCGCCAACGACATCCCGATGCTCAGCCTGGTCGGCCACCCCTACGTGGTGAACCCGGACGCCTCGCTGCGCCGACACGCGCGGACGCACGGCTGGCGGGTCCGCGACTTCCGGACGGGCCGCAAGGCCGCCAGGGTCGGGCTGCCGGCCGCCGCCGGGCTCGGCGTCGCGGCGGGTGCCACGGCCGCGGCCCTGGCCGCCCACCGGCGCCGCCGTACCGCCTGAGACCGCGGCCGGAACCGACCCCTCGTCACATGCGCCTTGGTCCGGGGCGGTTGCCGGGGCGTCCACCCGCGGCCCGTCAACTCCTCACACGTGCGGGCGACATCGGGCGGACGGCTGCGGTTCGCGCCCGCTTCACTCTTGACCGGATCCGATCGTTCGGCGCCTCGGGAAAGTTGTGGGTTACCGGGCCGCGAGGCAGGGAAAGCGCCCGCCCTTCACTCGAATCGGTCACACCGGGTTGCCGTTCGATCACGCGGAGCGCGTCCCGACCGGCCACCGGCGATCAGTACCGGCTGAATATACGTGCCATCCGGATCCCAAACGACCAGTTCCGCCACAGGGTGTAGCCGTCATTGCACAAAGCGTTATCCTCTCCTGGATGCACGGCACCTGCGTGTCCCCCGGCGGGGGCATGGGGGCGTGCTCTCCGCACAGGCGGAGGTGACCCGTCCACAGTTCTGCCTCTGGGAGTCCCGTGTACCCACCCGTCCGGAACGACGCGCCCACCACCTCCAGCCCGTCGACCGCCACCCTGCGCACCGGCGCCCGACTGGACCGGCTGTGGGCCGCCATCCGCGAGTTCCAGGTGCTCGTCCCCCAGCCCGCCCTCGCCGGTGCCGGCGCCCCCGTCGCACCCGGCCCGCGCGCCCTCCCCGCCGCCCGCCCGGCCGCCGCCGGCACCCTGCTGCGCTCCACCGCCACCAGCGGCACCGCCGCGGGCGGCACCACGACCGGCACCCGCCGCGGCGTCGGCGCCCCGGCCCGCAGCCGCCCGCGCACCGACCGCGGCACCGAGACCGAGCACAACCCGGTGATGGAGCTGGTCGAGCGCGCCCAGGCCGGCGAGAGCGAGGCCTTCGGCCGGCTCTACGACCAGTACTCGGACACCGTCTACCGGTACATCTACTACCGGGTCGGCAGCCGGGCCACCGCCGAGGACCTCACCAGCGAGACCTTCCTGCGGGCGCTGCGCCGGATCGGCACCTTCACCTGGCAGGGCCGGGACTTCGGCGCCTGGCTGGTGACCATCGCCCGCAACCTGGTGGCCGACCACTTCAAGTCCAGCCGGTTCCGGCTGGAGGTCACCACCGGCGAGATGCTGGACTCCAACGAGTGCGAGCGCAGCCCGGAGGAGTCCGTCCTGGAGTCGCTGGCCAACGCGGCCCTGCGGGACGCCGTGCGGCGGCTCAACCCCCAGCAGCAGGAGTGCGTCAACCTCAGGTTCCTGCAGGGGCTCTCGGTCGCCGAGACGGCGCGGATCATGGGCAAGAACGAGGGCGCCATCAAGACCCTGCAGTACCGCGCGGTGCGGACGCTGGCCCGCCTGCTGCCCCCGGACGCGCGGTGAGCCTGCTGCCGTGACGCCCCCAACCGACGGACCGTCACCCGGGCCCGTGCTCCGACACGGGCGGGTGAATGCGCGGTCACATGATCAGTCGTGCGTAACCGACTCCCGGCACCGCTCGTTGGCCAGCCTGGAAACCCTCAACGGGCGTGCGGTCAAGCAGGTTCGGACCGCATCACCCGATGGTGTGGTTTCGGCCCGCCGAGACAACCCTCCGGCAGGCCACGGTGTCGACAACGACGAAGGGAGGTGTGGCCCGTGACGGCAAACGTGCTGGAGCACCGGCGGGCGAAGGCCTTCGCCGAGGCATTGGAGGCCCACCGGACGGACAACCCACCCGGCGGGGACGGACCCGACGGGAGCACGCCGGGCGGTGCCCACCGCGCCGGATCGACCGCGATGGCCGAGCTGCTGGCCGTGGCGGACACCCTCGGGGAACTGCCCGTACCGGAGTTCTCCGCGGAGGCCAAGGCGATCCAACGGGCCCAGCTGATGGCCGCGTTCGAGCAGGCCTTCGCCGGGGGCGGCACCCCGGCGGTGCCGCGGCAGCGCGGGCACCGGGCCGCCCGGGCGGCCCGCGGGCGCTGGGGCCGCCGGCTCGCGATCGGCGGGCTGGTCGCGGGCGTCGCGGTCGGCGGTTTCGCCGGCGCCGCGGCCGCCAGCGGCGGTGCCCTGCCGGGCGACGCCCTGTACGGCATGAAGCGCGGCCTGGAGGGCCTCCGGCTGGACTGGGCCGGGTCCGACTCCGAGCGCGGCGCGCTGCTGCTGGAGCAGGCGACCACCCGGCTGGACGAGGCGCAGAGCCTGCTCCAGCGGTCCGGCTCGCCGGACACGCTGAGCCCCGGCACGGTCGAGCAGGTCCGGCAGGCGCTGGACGACATGCACGCCGAAGCCCTCCGCGGTCGCGACCTGCTGCGTTCGGTGTACCGGAGCAACGGCTCGCTGGCGCCGATGCGCCAGCTCGCCACCTTCGCCTCGGGCCAGGACGACCGCTGGACGCGCCTGCACGACCGGCTGCCCGGCCAGCTCGGCCCGCAGGCCGACAAGGTCGACGAGCTGTTCGACGACATAAGCGAGGACGTCGCACCCCTGCACCTGGAGAAGCCCGGTCCGGGCGACCAGCAGGGCACGGGGGCGGGCGACGGTCAGACCTCGGGGCAGGCGTCCGGCGGCGCCGTCCAGGGCGCCACGCAGGGCGGTTCGGGTGCGCCGGCGGCGCACGGCACCGGCACCGCCCCGAACGGCGCCGCGCCGAGCACGGCCCCGCAGGGCGTCGGCGGTCTGGTCGACGGCCTCACCGACGGCCTGGGCGGCGGGCAGAGCGGCGCACCGGCCACCGGCGGCACGACCGGATCGGGTGCCTCCCCCGCCCCGAGCGGTTCGGCCACCGGGTCGTCGGAGGGTCAGGGGATCACCATCCCGCCGCTGATCCCCGGCCTGCTGCCCGGTCTCACGCTGGGCTGAGGCCGGCTCCGTCCCGAGCGGCCGTGGGATTCCCGAGCTCCCACGGCCGCTCCGGCGTCGGTGCACCGGTCAGAAGAAGACCGATCGCCGCTGCACCAGCAGCTTGTACAGGGTGTGCTGGATGGTCTCGCGGACCTGGTCGGCGAGGTTGAAGACCAGCATCGGGTCGTCCGCGGCCTCCCGCGGGTACCCGTCGGTCGGGATCGGCTCGCCGAACTGGATCGTCCACTTGGTCGGCAGCGGGATCGCGCCGAGCGGCCCCAGCCAGGGGAAGGTCGGCGTGATCGGCACGTACGGCAGGCCGAGCAGCCGGGCCAGCGAGCGGAAGTTGCCGATCATCGGGTAGGTCTCCTCGGCGCCGACGATCGAGCAGGGCACGATCGGGACACCCGCGCGCAGTGCGGAGGAGACGAAGCCGCCGCGGCCGAAGCGCTGGAGCTTGTACCGCTCGGAGAACGGCTTGCCGATCCCCTTGAAGCCCTCCGGCCAGACCCCGACCACCTCGCCGCGCTCCAGCAGCGCCTGGGCGTCCTCGTTGCAGGCGAGGGTGTGGCCGGCCTTGCGGGCCAGCTCGCCGGCGACCGGCAGCAGGAAGACCAGGTCTGCGGCGAGCATCCGCAGGTGGCGCCGGTGCGGGTGGTGGTCGTGGATCGCGACCTGGGTCATCAGCGCGTCGAGCGGGATGGTGCCGGAGTGGTTGGCGACGATCAGCGCGCCGCCCTCGGCGGGGATGTTCTCGACGCCGAGGACCTCGACCCGGAAGTACTTCTCGGCGACCGGGCGGAGCAGCGAGAGCAGCACCTCCTCGGTGAGCTCCCGGTCGAAGCCGAACTCGTCGACCTCGTAGTCGCCGGTGATCCGGCGGCGCAGGAAGGCCAGGCCGCTGGCGGCGCGGTCCTCCCAGCCCTTGCCGAGGACCTTGGTGGCGGTGGCGCCGAGCTGTCCGGCGAGCGCGCCGCCGACGGCGTCGGCCAGCCGGTCCGCGAAGCCGCCGCCCTCCGGGCTGCCGGCGTGCCAGCTGGGCGCGGACTCGATCGGGATGACCTTGGCGTCGGCCGGCTCGGTCTTGCGGGCTGCGGTCATCGTGGCATCGGCTCCTGGATGGGGCGGTCGTCCTGGCCGAGCAGGGCGGCCAGCCGGTCGGTGACGGCGGCGAGCCGCTCCGGGGGCAGCAGGCCGGCCCGCTGGGCGGCGACGAAGTCGGCGAACGCCTCGGCGGTGGTGAAGCGGGGGGTGTGGCCGAAGGTCTCGCGGAGCTGGGTGGTGTCCACGACCCGGCCGTGGGTGAGCAGTTGGATCAGCTCGGGCGAGATGTCAGCCAGCCGGGTCTGCCGGACGAGCCCGGCGACCGCGCCGAGCGCGGGCCTGAGCAGCGGCACGGTGGGCCGGCCGAGTCGGCGGGCGCACTGCGAGAGCAGCAGGACGCCGTCGCCGGCCACGTTGAAGGTACCGGTGTTGGTGGTGCCCGGACGGGGGTCGAGGGCGGCGAGCCGGAGCACCTCGACGGCGTCGTCCTCGTGGACGAACTGCAGGCGCGGGTCACGGCCGAGCACGGTGGGCAGCACGGGCAGGGTGAACCAGGCGCAGAGCGGGGTGTCCCCGACCGGGCCGACGATGTTGGCGAAGCGCAGCACGGTGACGGCGACGTCGGGCCGGCGGCGGGCGAAGCCGCGGACGTAGCCCTCGACCTCGGCGGCGTCCCGGGCGAAGCCCCCGGCGGGCAGCTCCTTGGGCTGCATCCGCTCGTGGAAGACGGCCGGGTCGCGCGGGGCGGAGCCGTACACGCCGGTGGTGGACTTCACCACCAGGCGGCGCACCCCGGGGGCCTTCTGGCAGGCACCGAGCAGCTGCATGGTGCCGATGACGTTGGTCTCCTTGACCGTGGAGCGGCCGCCCGGGCCCATGGCGGAGACGTTGAGGTGGACGACGGTGTCGACGCCGTGCTCCGCGATCACCCGGGCGACGGCCGGGCGGCGCAGGTCGACCCGGGCGAAGTCGACCCCGGGCGGCAGGTCCTCGGCAGGGGGTTGGACGTCGACCCCGACGACCTTGTCGACCCCGCGGGAACGGGCGATCCCGGCGGCGAACCGGGCACCGAGGTGCCGGGCCACACCGGTGACGAGTACGGTCCTGCCCACGCTGCTGCGGCCTCCTCGTGTCGCCCTGAGTGCACCGTACCGTGCGGATGTTTCCGGACCGTACCGGCGCCACACCCGCGGGCTGCGGAGACACCACTGCCCGCCCGGGCAGCGCCCGGGCGGGCAGTTCGGACACCTGGTGCGCGCGAGGCGGCCGTCGGTGCAGCGGCTGGCCCCCCCGCGTGAGCGGGAAGTAGTCCGGCCGCGGGTTACTTCTTGTTGCGACGCTGCACGCGAGTGCGCTTCAGAAGCTTGCGGTGCTTCTTCTTGGCCATACGCTTGCGACGCTTCTTGATGACAGAGCCCACGGAACAACCCTCGCTCACTCGGACCCCGTCCATGGGAGACGGGTGTCCATACGACTGACGGAGGGCCTAGCCTACCGTCCGCCCGGGGTAACCAGTAATCGTGCCCTGCCGTGTCAGGCCTACGCGCTCTCGAGCCGCACGTAGGACTCCTTCAGGTACGCGTGGACCGCCTGCTCCGGGACGCGGAAGGAGCGCCCGACCCGGATCGCCGGCAGTTCACCGCTGTGCACCAGGCGGTACACCGTCATCTTGGACACCCTCATGACCGAGGCCACCTCGGCCACGGTCAGGAAGACGACTTCCTGCAGGGGGCGTTCGCCTGAACTCATGACCATCACCGACCCTTACCCGTGTGCAAGGCACCGGCTTCCCCTCCGGTGACTCCACCGGCACACGTGTATGCCCAGAGTAGTTATGGGTGGTACCAGTGGGAAGAGGGGGATGCCCAGTCCTTGTACGGTGAGGCATCCCCCGATTGCAGTACGTAGCCGATCGGCGTATGGCGCAGGCGGACCGGCCGGTCGGCGCCGGCGGGGCGCTCGGGAGCACCGGACCGGCGCGCGCGGCGCGGGCGCCGCGGCCGGGGACGGGCCGCAGGTCAGGGCAGCAGGCCGTGGTGCGGGTAGACGGCGCGGCGGGCGGCGAGGATCGCCTGGTCGAGGCGGGAGGCGGGGTCGTAGCCGTCGTGGAAGTCCCGCCAGTCGGGGGCGGCGCCGTCGGTCATCCGCAGCGGTGCCTGCTGCCGGGTGCGGCGGTAGACCTCGGCGCGCCACTCCTCGGGGGTCTCGGCGGCCGGGTCGAGCGGGCGGCCGGCCGCGGTGGCGACCAGGTGGGTCCAGGTTCTGGGCACCACGTCGACCACCGCGTAGCCGCCCCCGCCGAGGGCGATCCAGCGGCCGTCGGCGTGCTCGTGGGCGAGGCCGTGCAGCGCCTCGGCGACGAGGCGCTGGGCGTCGAGGCTGACCGCGAGGTGCGCGAGCGGGTCCTCGACGTGGGTGTCGGCGCCGTGCTGGGTGACGAGCACCTGCGGGCGGAAGGCCGCGAGCAGTTCGGGGACCAGGGCGTGGAAGGCGCGCAGCCAGCCGGCGTCGCCGGTGCCGGCCGGCAGCGGCAGGTTGGCGGCGCTGCCGGGGGCGTCCGGCCCGCCGGACTCGGTGGACCAGCCGGTCTCCGGGAAGAGCGTCGCGGGGTGCTCGTGCAGCGAGACGGTGAGCACCCGGGGGTCGTTCCAGAACGCCTGCTGGACGCCGTCCCCGTGGTGCACGTCGACGTCGACGTAGGCGACCCGCTCGGCGCCGAGCTCCAGCAGCCGGGCGACGGCGAGCGCGGGGTCGTTGTAGACGCAGAAGCCGGACGCCCGGTCGGGCATCGCGTGGTGCAGCCCGCCGGCGAAGTTGACGGCGTGCCGGGCCTCGCCGCGCCAGACCGACTCCGCGGCGGCGACGGACTGCCCGGCGATCAGCGCGGAGGCGGTGTGCAGGCCGGGGAAGGCCCAGTTGTCGTCGGTGCCGAGGCCGTGCCGCAGATCGGCGAGGTCCGGGTCGGCCGCGACCTTGCGGACGGCGGCGATGTACTCGCCGGTGTGCACCAGGCGCAGGGTGGAGTCCCCGGCGGCCGGGGCCGAGCGGACGGTGACGCCGGGGCCGCGGTCGAGCCCGAAGGCGTCGACCAGGTGCTTGGTGAGGGCGAGCCTGGTCGGGTCCATCGGATGGCCGGGGCCGAAGTCGTACGCGGTCACCGCGTCGTCCCAGAAGAGGTGCAGGCCGCAGGGGTTGTCGTCGCGCTCGGCGTCGGGCATGCCTCCACCGTAGTGGGTGGCCGGGGCCGGGACGCAGGGGGTTCAGTGCGCCTGGGCGGGCTCCTTGGCCTCCCGGGCCGGTGCGGGGGCGAAGTGGCCGGCGAGCGGCAGGATCACCAGCACCAGCAGCATCGGGGCGAGCAGCGCGGCCCGGTAGGAGCCGGCGTCGCCGATCGCCCCGACCAGCGGGGAGCCGACCAGGAAGCCGACGTAGTTGAAGAGGTTGAGCCGGGCGACGGCGGCGTCCGAGTCTGCGGGCATCAGGCGGCCGCCGGCCGCGAAGACCTGCGGGATGATCGCGCAGATGCCGAGGCCGAGCAGGGTGAAGGCGGCGATCCCGGCCCAGGGCGCGGGCGAGACCGCGGCGGCGGCGAAGCCGAGGGCGGCGGTCGCCGCACCGACCCGGACGACCGCGACCGCGCCGAAGCGCTGCACCCCGCGGTCGCCGAGCGCGCGGCCGGCCAGCATCGCCAGCATGTAGCCCAGGTAGGACAGCTTGGCGAGGTCGTCGGGGCTGTGCAGGGTGTCGGTGAGGTACTTGACGCTGTAGTTGGAGACCGAGGCGTCCGCGATGTAGGCGACCGCCATGGCGAGGCAGAGCGGCAGCAGCGGCCGCCACGGGACGGCGCGGCCGGCCGCGCGGGCGGCCTGCTCGACGGCGTCGCCGAGTTCCGCCGGGCCGGCGAAGCGGGTGCCGACCAGCAGCGCCGCCGGGATCAGCACCGCGGCGGAGCCGGCGAACAGCACGCTCAGCGGTGTCCCGCGGTGCGCGCCGAGCCCGGCGACGGCGGCGCCGGCGATCCCGCCGAGGCTGAACGCGGCGTGGAAGCCGAGCATGATGCTGCGGCCGTACCGGTGCTGGAGGCCGACGCCGAGCATGTTCATCGACGCGTCCAGCGCGCCGACCAGCAGGCCGAAGGCGGCCAGGGCGAGGGCGAGCTGCCACAGGGCGGTGCCGACGCCGACGGCGGCGAGCGCCAGGCAGACGGCGGGCTGCACGGCCCGCAGCACGGCGCGCGGGCTGCTGCGGCGGACCAGGGCCTCGGAGGCGATCGAGCCCACGCCGGCGAGGATCGGCACCGCGGCGAGGAAGACCGGCAGCAGGGAGTCGTCGAGCCCGTACCGCCGCTGGATCTCCGGGATGCAGCTGACCAGCAGGGCGAAGGTGGCGCCCTGCAGCAGGAAGCTCGCTGCCAGTGCGGCGCGCGCCTGCCGCAGCCGTCCGGTGGTCTCGGCCATGGGCCCCCGCTACTGGTGGGTACCGACGTGTGGTGGCCGAGCGTAGGCCCTGGCGGGCCGTTCCGGGAGGGGGACGGCGTCACACGGTGCGCGGGCGGCTCGTTCAGGCGCGCGTGCCCAGGAGGGCGGGGACCTCGGTGAGGCCGGTGATGAGGCCGGTGGCGCCGGCGGCGGTGAGCTTGGCGGGGTCGGTGAGCGCGGCGTAGCCGTACACGTCCATGCCGGCGGCGCGGGCGGCGAGCACGCCGTTGGGGCTGTCCTCCAGGACGAGGCAGCGCTCGGGCGGCACGCCCATGGTGCGGGCGGCGTGCAGGAAGAGGTCGGGGGCGGGCTTGCCGACGCCGACGTCCTGGGCGCTGAAGATGAGCTCCTCGGCGAGGTGCCCGCGCAGGCCGGTGAGGTCGAGCGCGGTGCGGATCCAGGAGTGGTGCGCGGAGGAGGCCAGGCAGTACCGGACGCCGGACCGCTGCAGGGTCTTGAGCAGGGTCTCCGCCCCGGCGACCGGGCCGAGTCCGGCCTCGAAGGCGGCGAACACCCGGCCGTGGAAGAGGTCGTCGAAGCCCTCGGGCAGCCGGTCGCCGTGCCGTTCCAGGATCACGTCGTGGACCCGGTGCGCGGCGGTGCCCATGTAGTCCCGGTAGGAGTCCTCGACGGTGGTCGGGTAGCCGAGTTCGGTGAGGTACTCGGCCAGCACCCGGTTGGAGATGGGCTCGCTGTCGACGAGCACCCCGTCGTTGTCGAAGATCACCAGGTCGTAGCTCACCCGGTCGAGCCTACCGGCCCGGCACCGGGGGCCCGGTGCCGGGCCGCGGCGGGCTACTTGCCGCCGGCGGCCAGCTCGCGGGAGCGGTCGCGGGCGGCCTCCAGGGCACCGAGCAGCGCGGCGCGGACGCCGTGGTTCTCCAGTTCGCGGATGGCCGCGATGGTGGTGCCGGCCGGGGAGGTGACCGCCTCGCGGAGCTTGACGGGGTGTTCGCCGGAGTCGCGCAGCATGATCGAGGCGCCGATCGCGGACTGCACGATGAGGTCGTGGGCGACCTGCCGGGGCAGGCCGAGCAGGATGCCGGCGTCGGTCATCGCCTCGACCAGGAAGTAGAAGTAGGCGGGGCCGGAGCCGGAGAGGGCGGTGGCCGCGTCCTGCTGGGCCTCGGGCAGGCGGATCGCCTTGCCGACCGAGCGGAAGATCGCCTCGGTGCGCTCCAGGTGGGCCTCGGAGGCGTGCGAGCCGCCAGAGATGACGCTCATGCCCTCGTCCACCAGGACGGGGGTGTTGGGCATGACGCGGACGACCGGGGTGCCGGCGGCGAGCCGCTCCTCGAACCAGGCGGTCGGGATGCCGGCGGCGGCCGAGACGACCAGCCGGTCGGGGGCGACGTGCGGTGCCAGCTCCTCCAGCAGGGTGCCCATGTCCTGCGGCTTCACCGCGAGGATCAGGGTGTCGGCGAGCTTCGCCGCCTCGGCGTTGGTGACGGCGGTGACGCCGTGGCGCTCGGCGAGTTCGGCGGCGCGCTCCGGGCGGCGGGCGGTGACCAGGACGTCGGCCGGGTCCGTGCCCGCCCGCAGCAGGCCGGAGAGCAGGGCCTCGCCGATCTTGCCGGTGCCGAGGAAGGCGATCTTCCGTCCGGATGCGCTGCTGGGCATGGGGCCGCTCCTTCGTACGGTGCTGCGGCCATCCTCGCACCGGCGTGGTGCCGCGGGCCGGGATGTCCGAACCGTGGGCAGTGCGGTCGCGCACGGACGGGGCCGGCAATGGGGTGCGCCGCCATCCGGCGGCGCCGGGGGTGTCCGTCCGCACCGTGCCGGGCGGCACGGCCCCGCCCGTACGGTCGGCTCTCCCCTGCTCTCCACCACCCCGAGGAGCTTCCCCCATGACGTACGACACGCCCGTGAGACGGTGGTGGGCGGCGCTCGCGCTGCTCGCCGTCGCCGCGGCGGCGGTGCTCGGGCTCGGCCACGGCGAGGCCCGGGCCGCCGGCACCGTCCAGGTCACCGGGTTCGGTTCGAACCCGGGCGATCTGCTGATGTACCGCTACGCGCCCGCCGGGCTGGCCGCCGGGCGGCCGGTGGTGGTGGCGCTGCACGGCTGCACCCAGTCGGCGTCGTACGGCGAGGCGGCCGGCTGGACGCACTGGGCGGACGCCTGGGGCTTCGCCGTGGTGATGCCGCAGCAGCAGTCCGCCAACAACTCCTCGCAGTGCTTCAACTGGTTCCAGCCGGGCGACTTCGGGCGGGACGCGGGCGAGGCGCTGTCGATCCGTCAGATGGTCGCGAAGACCGTCGCCGACCTGGGCAGCGACCCGGCCCGGGTGTACGTGACGGGCCTGTCGGCGGGCGGCGCGATGACGGCCGCCCTGCTGGCGGACTACCCGGACGTGTTCGCGGGCGGCGGCGTGGTCGCCGGGCTCCCGTACCACTGCGCCACCACGGCCGTGGAGGCCTCGGTGAACTGCATGACCACGGGCACCTCGAAGACCCCGCAGCAGTGGGGCGACCTCGTCCGGCAGGCGTACCCGTCGTGGACCGGGGCACGGCCGAAGGTCTCGCTCTGGCAGGGGTCCTCGGACTCGGTGGTGAAGCCGGTGAACCTCACCGAGCTGATGAAGCAGTGGACGGACGTGGCCGGCACCGGCCAGACGCCCGCGGTGAGCGACACCGTCGCGGGCCACCCGCACCAGGTGTACCGGGACGCGTCCGGCGCCGACCGGGTCGAGGTGTACTCGATCACCGGCATGGACCACGGCCAGCCGGTCGACCCGGGCAGCGGCGCCGAGCAGTGCGGCACCGCCGGGGCGTACGTGCTGGACGTGAACCTCTGCGCCTCCTACCGGATCGGCCGGTTCTGGGGCCTGGACGGCTCGGCGCCGTCGCCCTCCCCCAGCCCTTCGCCCTCGCCCTCCCCGTCTCCCTCGGGCGGTCCGGGCAGCACGCAGCTGACCGACGACACCGCCCGGGACGGCTACGTGAAGGCCGCGGCGGACGGCGGTTCGCCGGCGGTGGGCACCCTCGCCGGCAGCCTGGGCCTGGCGGTGGGCCGCGGCACCGACGGCAAGCAGAACCGGGCGCTGCTCTCCTTCGACACCTCGGCCCTGCCGGCCGGCGCCACGGTCACCGGCGCCCGGCTCACCCTGGGGTACGGCAGCGGCAGCGGGGACCCGTGGGCCGCGGCGCAGCTGACCGTCGACGTGCGGGACGGCTGCTTCGGCGCGGCCTGCACCACCGGCACGGACGACTGGGCGGCCCCGGCGGGTGCGGGTGCGGCGGCGACGGTGGCCCGGTTCACCTCGGGCAGCGGGACCTCGGGCGCGTTCTCCGCGTCCGGGCTGGCCGCGATCCGGCCCGGGTCGACGGTGCAGCTGCGGCTGCAGTTCGACCAGGCGCTCGCCTCCACCGCGTACGTCTTCCTGCAGCGCGGTGCGGGCGCGGTGCTGACCGTCGACTGGACGCGCTGAGCCGGACCCGCTCCTCCGGGTGCCCGGGGACGGTGGCCCCCGGGCACCCGGGCGTCAGCGCTTGGTGCCGTCGACGATGACCGGCGAGCCGCCGGTGCCGCAGGGGCTGGCGTAGACCGGGTTCTTCTCGGCGGCGGCCTTGAAGGCCTCGATGCACTGGCTCATCAGGATCTTGTCGGTGAGCGAGTTGGCGATGGCGGTGTTGGCCGCGGCGGTGCTCTCGGACTCGATCTTCCGCTTCTCGGCCTCGGCCTTGGCGGTGCGGACGGCGGCCTCGGCCTGGGCGGTGGCCTGGTCCTGCTGGATCTTCTGGTCGATCGCGTGCTGCAGGCTGTCGCTGGGCTTCACGTTGCGCAGGTTGACGCCGTTGACCAGGATGCCGCGCGGCGCGAGTCGGGCGGTGATCAGCCGTTCGATCTCGGCGCTGATCGCCTCGCGCTCGGAGCTGTAGCCCTCGACGCCGGTGTGCTTGGCGAAGACGTTGCGGACGATCTCCCGGCTGTCGGGATAGACCAGGCGCTTCTGGACGGCGTCGGTGTCGCCGGCCAGCTTGAACAGGCTCTGGGTGTGCTTGGGGTCGACCGACCACTTCACGGTGATGTCCGCGTAGAGCACGCCGCCCTCGGAGGAGCGGACCTCGACGGTGTCCTTGCCGGTGAGGTCGAGGTCGACCGGCCGGGTCGAGAAGGTGGAGACGTCGGTCAGCGGCGACTTCAGGTGCAGTCCCGGCTGCCAGGTGCCGCCGACCTTGCCCAGGGTGGTGGGCACGCCCACCTCGTAGGGCGCGACCACGTGGACGACGGTGGCGAGGCCCGCGAGCAGGCCGAGGCCGACGGACACCAGGCCGGACGCCGTGACCGCCCCGGAGTCGGTGACCCCGCGCCACCTCAGGACGAGCAGGACGGTGCCGACGAGGAGGAGCAGGACGGCGATGATCAGCATCTGGGGTCTCTCGGTGGACGGACGGGACGGCCGCAGCATAGGGAGCCGGACGCCTTCCGGAGGCCGGATTCAAATGATGTTCATATGAAGTCCGTGACCCGCCGACGGTGCGTCAGCGTCCGCTCACGGACGGCGCCCCTCCCGCACGTCCGGCGCGGACCCGACGGCCCGCCCTCGGGGGAAACTCGGGGATCACCCCTATGGATTTCCAGGGACCGCCGGGAGCACGGTTGAGGCATGGGAAACGGAGATTTGTCGCGAAGTGAGAGCCGTCAGGTCGCCGTCGCCGCGGCGACCCTCGGCCCGTGGCGGACGGCTGCGGCCGTCGGGACGGTGGTCGGCGGTGCCGCCCTCGGGGTGGACATCGTCACCGGCAACTGGTCCATGGACATCCTCGCCGGGCCGGTCGGCCTCGGCCTGTTCTTCTTCTTCCTCGTCGGCACGGTCGGCGGCCGGCTCCGTCGGGACACCGGCGACCGGCGGCTCCAGCGCTGGGCCGAGGAACACCCCTGGCAGTCGGCGCTGCCCGCGGCCGGCGCGCTGTGGGTGCTGAACACCCTGGCGATGACCCTGCTCGGCAGCTCCGGGCTGTTCGCCGCGCTGTTCACCTCGCTGCTGCCCGCCGGGCTGCTGCTGGCGGTCGCGGGCGTGGTCGGCTCGGTCAAGCAGGCCCGCCGACGCGGCTGACGGGCCGTGGGCCGGCACGTGGCGACTCCGCCCCGGCCGAGCTGACGGAGCGCCTCGGCGCAGCCACCCGCGTCGAGTTCGGCGGCGGAGCCGTGCACGGCCACGACGCCCCCCGCTGTCGGGCGTGTCGGCCACCGTCTGCATACTGTCCGGCGTGCCGACAGTCGACGACCCCGCCCCGCGCCCCGACGACCCGTTCGAGGACGTCGTCCTCGACGAGGACTTCGTACGCGCCGCCACGGTGAAGGAGCAGTCCGGGCGGGCCCGGATGCTCGCCGCGAAGTGGCAGCAGCAGCCGCCGCAGCCCGAGCCGTGGCGGGCCCCCGCCGACCCGGCTCCGGCACCCGCCCGCCGGCGCTTCGGGCGGCGGCCGAAGCCGGTCGACCCGTGGGGCCGGCGCCGCAGGCGCAACTGGCAGACCCCGGTGTTCGTGGTGCTCGCCGCCGCCGTCACCCTGGCCGCGCTCGACGTGGACCGCCTGAACGGCTGGTACCACCGGGGCGAGGACTCCTCGACGGTCGCCGCCGACCCCACCGCCCCGGCGGCCGCGCCGCCGACCACCGATCCGCAGACCCCGACCGTCGAGCGTCCCTGGGCCGGCTCGCCCGCCGACGCCTGGAAGGCCGGGGCGGACGCCCTGGTCCTGCCGCAGGCGAAGGCCGAAGGCGTCTTCGGCAAGGAGGAGGTGGCCGGGCTGCTCGACAAGGTCCGGCAGTACCTCGTCCTCACCAACCTCGACCCGAAGACCGTCCACGGCGAGACCCCGGCCGCCGCCCTCGCCATGCTGGACCGCTCGTCGCGCGAGGACCTGGAGAAGGCGCTCGCCCACCCCACCGTCGACTCGGACGCCGCCAACTGGCTGAGCCGCTTCGACCCGCGCCGGGCCGTGCCCGTCACGGACGCGGTGAAGGCCCGGGGCACCATGACCTTCGAGGGCGACGGCGACCGCGGCCTGCTGGTGCACACCGACTACATATTCGTGTACGCCCTGCGGCCCGGCCCGGACGCCGGCGTGCCGCGGCCCGGGCAGAGCACCGGCAGCGGCGGCACGGCCAAGCCGGTGGCCCTGAAGGCCGACGTCGCCCCGCGGGTGGAGCGGGAGATCGTCCGGCGCCAGCAGGACTTCCGCTTCTACGACCCCGCCCGGTACAAGGTGCAGCGCGGCAAGCTGCTGCTGGACAAGTGGACGGCCGACTTCGGCAACAACGTGTGCGGGATGGGCAGCGGCTACCTGGAGACGGACTTCACCGTCGACTTCGGCCTCGGCACCGAGGAGCCGCACACCGGCCCGACCGTCGACCCGTACGACCCGAACCGCAAGCTGGACGACCACGAGGGCTGCGGCACGCTGACGCGGAGCTGACGCACCGTCCGGGGTCAGTCGTCGCCCTCCGTGGGGGCGGCGCCCCGGACGTGGCCGAAGATCAGGCTGGTCTCGGTGTGCTGCACCGCGGGGTGCGCGGTGAGGTGGTCCAGTACGAAGTCGCGCAGCGCGTCGGTGTCCGCGACCGCGACGTGCAGCAGGTAGTCGTCCGCCCCGGACAGGTGGTACGCGGCCACCACCCCCGGCAGCCGGGGGATGCCGCCCGCGAAGCTGCCGATCTGCTCCTTGGTGTGCGCGTGCAGCCGCACCGCGATCATCGCCTGGATGCCGAGACCGACCGCGGCCGGCTCCACCTCGGCGTGGAAACCGCGGATCACCCCGCGCTCCCGCAGGGCTCGGATCCGGCCCAGACAGGTGGACGGGGCGATGCCCACCGCCTCCGCGATCGCGTTGTTGGGCATCCGGGCGTCGGCGACCAGCAGCCGCAGGATGGCCCGGTCGACGGGGGCGAGTTCGCGCTGCGGATTCTTCGGCACGGGGCCCACGATCGTCCGGCCGCCCGAACATCCGCAAGACCTACCGGCCGGTATTCGAATCTTCTGCCGAACTGTGGCCGTCGCACCGCGGACTCTTCACCATGGGGCCCACCCCACACCCCGCCGAGGAGGCCACCCATGCCCCACGCCGACACCCGGGCCGTCCACGCCGGCAGAACCGACCTGCGCGGCCTCGGGACCCACGTCCCGCCGATCGACCTCTCCACCACCAACCCCCTGCCCGGCGTGGAGACCGGCGGCGACAGCTACGAGGCACTGGCCACCGGCGGACTCGTCCCGGACGGGGGCAGCGCCGTCTACCAGCGGCTGTGGAACCCCACCACCGCCCGCTTCGAGCAGGCCCTCGCCGAACTCGAGGACTGCGAGCAGGCGGTGGCCTTCGCCTCCGGCATGGCCGCACTCGCCGCCTGCCTGCTGGCCGCCCGCGCCGAGGGCAAGGGACACGTCGTCGCGGTCCGCCCGCTGTACGGCGGCACCGACCACGTACTGGCCACCGGCCTGCTCGGCACCGAGGTGACCTGGGCGACCGCCGGCGAGGTCGCCGCGGCGATCCGCCCGGACACCGGCCTGGTGATCGTCGAGACCCCGGCCAACCCCACCCTGGACCTGGTCGACCTGTCCGCCGTCGCCGCCCTGTGCGGGGACGTGCCGCTGCTGGTCGACAACACCTTCGCCACGCCCGTGCTGCAGCAGCCGGTGCACCACGGCGCCACCCTCGTCCTGCACAGCGCCACCAAGTACCTCGGCGGCCACGGCGACGTCCTGGCCGGCGCCGTCGCCACCGACGCCGAGTGGGCGGCCCGACTGCGCCGCGTCCGCGCCGTCACCGGCGGCATCCTGCACCCGCTCGCCGCCTACCTGCTCCACCGCGGCCTGCAGACGCTCCCGCTGCGGGTGCGGCACCAGGCCGCGAACGCCGCCAAGGTGGCGGCCTGGCTGGCCGCCCGCCCCGAGGTCGAGCAGGTCTACTACCCGGGCCTGCCCGAGTGCGACCCGCAGGGCCTGGTCGGACGGCAGATGGCCGGCGCCGGCTCGGTGCTCGCCTTCTCGCTGCGCGGCGGCTACGAGGCGGCGGCCCGCACCGCGGCCGGCTGTGACCTGATCACCCACGCGGTGTCGCTCGGCGGCGTGGACACCCTGATCCAGCACCCCGCCTCGCTCACCCACCGCCCGGTCGCCCCCGAGGCCCGCCCGCACCCCTCCCTGCTCCGCCTCTCGGTCGGCCTGGAAGAGCCCGAGGACCTCTTCGACGACCTCGCCCGGGCCTTCTCCGAGTAGGAGGCCCAGGAGCTGTCTTCAAACGGTGCTCGGATGGTCGATTCAGGGGCGCGGGGAACTGCGCGGGTCGGATGCGGCCCACCGTCCGGACCAGGGGTGCGCCGGATTCGCCAGGAGCACCGCTCCCGGACTGCGCGGTTCCCCGCGCCCCCGGGGTGCTGCCCCGAGCTGCACGGCCGCTTCAGCGGCGCCCGCGGCGGGCCTTCTCGTAGGCGGCGCGGTGCACCGCCTCCCCCGGGGCCTCGACCAGGCTGCGGAAGAAGTACGCGGCGAGGGCGCCGACCCCGCCGATCAGCCAGACCGCGCCCAGCGAGCGGTCCTCGGCCATCCAGCCGTCGAGGGTGTGGCGGCCCTCGGTGAGGGACTTCCAGGTGCGGATCGCCGCGAGGCAGGAGCAGGTCGCGACCGCCCCGATCAGCAGCACGTCGACGAGGCGGCCGGCGTCGGAGAGCGTCACCCCGGCGACGGCGAACCGCAGCACCAGGGCGGCGGCGGCCGTGCAGACCAGGGCGCCGAGCGAGACGAGCACCCGGCGCAGCCAGTAGTCGCCGCCGCGGTCGACCCAGGTGGTGCCGAAGAACCGGATCGGCTCGGGCTCGGGGCCGGGGGCGGGCTTCCTGCCCGGGGTGCGCTGGTTCACGGCACCCATTGTCGCCCGGCCGGGGAGCCGGACGGCGGAAGGGCGCCGCGGACCCGACGGCAACAGGGCCGCGGGTACGGCGCCCTTCCGGTCCGTCGGTGCGGCCTCAGCCCAGCTTGCTGATGTCGCGGACGGCGCCCTTGTCGGCGGAGGTGGCCATCGCCGCGTACGCCTTCAGGGCCTGGCTGACCTGACGCTGACGGTTCTTCGGCCGGTAGCCGCCCTCGGCCTCCAGCTTGAGCCGGCGCTCGTGGAGCTCCTCGAAGGAGACCTCCAGGTTGATCTTCCGGCCGGGGATGTCGATGGAGATGGTGTCGCCGTCCTCGACCAGGGCGATGGTGCCGCCGGACGCGGCCTCCGGGGAGGCGTGGCCGATCGACAGGCCGGAGGTGCCGCCGGAGAAGCGGCCGTCGGTGATCAGCGCGCAGGCCTTGCCGAGGCCGCGGCCCTTGAGGAAGGAGGTCGGGTAGAGCATCTCCTGCATGCCGGGGCCGCCCTTGGGGCCCTCGTAGCGGATGACGACGACGTCGCCCTCCTTGACCCGCTTGGCGAGGATCGCCTCGACGGCGTCCTCCTGCGACTCGACGACGACGGCCGGGCCGCTGAAGGTCCAGATCGACTCGTCGACGCCGGCGGTCTTCACGATGCAGCCGTCCTCGGCGAGGTTGCCGTACAGCACGGCCAGGCCGCCCTCGACGGAGTAGGCGTGCTCGACGCTGCGGATGCAGCCCTTGGCGGCGTCGGTGTCCAGGGACTCCCAGCGCTCGGACTGGGCGAAGGCCTCGGAGGTGCGCTTGCAACCGGGGGCGGCGTGCCACAGTTCGACGGCCTCGGCGGAGGGCGAGCCGCCGCGGACGTCCCAGGTCTTCAGCCACTCGGCGAGCGAGTCGGAGTGCACGGTGTGCACGTCCTCGTTGAGCAGGCCGCCGCGGTACAGCTCGCCGAGGATGGCGGGGATGCCGCCGGCCCGGTGCACGTCCTCCATGTAGTACGAGCCGTTCGGCGCGACCTTGGAGAGGCAGGGGACCTTGCGGGAGATCGCGTCGATGGCCCGCATGTCGAAGTCGAGCTCGGCCTCCTGGGCGGCGGCGAGCAGGTGCAGGATCGTGTTGGTGGAGCCGCCCATCGCGATGTCCAGGGCCATGGCGTTCTCGAACGCGGCCCGGGTGGCGATGTTGCGCGGCAGCACGGACTCGTCGTCCTGGTGGTAGTGCCGCTTCGTGATCTCGACGACCGTCCGCCCGGCCCGCTCGTAGAGGGCGCGGCGGGCGGTGTGGGTGGCCAGCACGGAGCCGTTGCCGGGCAGCGAGAGGCCGATCGCCTCGGTGAGGCAGTTCATCGAGTTGGCGGTGAACATGCCCGAGCACGACCCGCAGGTCGGACAGGCGTTCTCCTCGATGATGGCGATGTCCTCGTCGGAGACGTTCTCGTTGACCGCCTGGGAGATCGCGTCGACCAGGTCGAGCTTGCGGACGGTGCCGTCGACCAGGGTGGCCTTGCCGGCCTCCATCGGGCCGCCGGAGACGAAGACCGTCGGGATGTCGAGGCGCAGCGCGGCCATCAGCATGCCGGGGGTGATCTTGTCGCAGTTGGAGATGCAGATCAGGGCGTCCGCGCAGTGCGCGTTGACCATGTACTCGACCGAGTCGGCGATCAGGTCGCGCGAGGGCAGCGAGTAGAGCATGCCGCCGTGGCCCATCGCGATGCCGTCGTCGACGGCGATGGTGTTGAACTCGCGCGGGATGCCGCCGGCCTCCTTGATCGCCTCGGAGACGATCCGGCCCACCGGCTGCAGGTGGGTGTGGCCCGGCACGAACTCGGTGAAGGAGTTGGCCACCGCGATGATCGGCTTGCCGAAGTCCTCCCGGGCTACGCCGGCGGCCCGGAGAAGGGCGCGGGCGCCCGCCATGTTGCGGCCGTGGGTGACGGTACGGGACCTCAGCTCGGGCATGCGCTCCACTCCTTCGGGACCTGCGGCGGCCGCTGCGCTGGTGGAAGAGGGTGCAGGACCGCTGTCCTACCGAGGTTACGCCCCCGGTCCGGGCGGTGGACGCGCTGTCCGCGATGCGGTCAGCGCGTCCACGGATCAGGCCGCCGTCCGGGCCACGAAGAGGTCGAGCAGGTACGGCTCGTCCAGCACGCCGTCGGGGTGGGCGGCCAGCAGGGCGTCCCGCTCGGCGGCCAGCACCGGCGCCCGCTGCTCGGGCGGGAGCACCGCGACGTAGGAGCGCGACTCCAGGTCGGCCAGGTGGCTCTCCACGGTCACCCGCCGGGCCCAGTGCAGCCGGGCGGTCTCCACCCGCAGCCCGTGGGCACCCAGCGGGCCGGCGAGGTCCTGCGGCGTGGAGCGGTGGGCGTGGTACGAGGGCAGCGCCCGGCCGAGCCGCCGCTGCTGGTCGGCGATCCAGCCCTCGGTGTCGTCCTTGACGTTCCACCAGAGCGCGAGCGCGCCGCCGGGACGCAGCACCCGCAGCGCCTCGGGCACCGAGCGCCCCGGGTCCGTCCAGTGGAAGGCCTGGGCGTAGGTGACCAGGTCGGCGGAGCCGTCGTGGCAGGGCAGGTCGTCGCCGACGCCCTTCACCACCGGGATCTCCGGCGAGACGGCCCGCAGCCGGGCCGCCATGCCGCCGCTGGGCTCGACGGCGATCACCCGGGCGCCGCGGGCGGCGAGCAGCCGGGTGGCGATGCCCGTCCCGGCGCCGACGTCGACCACGTCGGCCCCGGCGAGCGGGCGGCCGGCGAAGCGCTCCAGCTCGTCGAAGAGCTCGGCCGGGTAGGTGGGCCGCGCTGCGGCGTACTGCTCCGCGACCGGTCCGAACGAGAGTGCGTGGGCCTGCTGCTGAAGGTCTGTCATGTCCTGCCTCCCTCGGTACGGGGACAGGCTAACCCCGGCGCGTCCGGGCGGGGGTGGCGAGGTGCAGCCGGGTGAAGGCGAGGGCCTCGGCGAGGTCGGCCTCCCGCTCGGCGGCCGAGGCGGAGCGGCGGGTGTTGACCTCCAGGACCACGTGCCCGTCGAAGCCGTTACGGGCGAGGCGTTCCAGCAGCGCGGCGCAGGGCTGCTTGCCGCGGCCCGGGATCAGGTGCTCGTCCTTGCCGGAGCCGGAGCCGTCGGCGAGGTGGATGTGGGCGAGGCGGTCCCCCATCCGGTCGGCCATCTCCAGGGCGTCGATCCGGGAGGTCGCCGCGTGCGAGAGGTCGATGGTGAAGTGCCGGTACTCCTCGTCGGTGACGTCCCAGCCCGGTGCGTAGGCCAGCATCTCGCGGTCCTTGTACCGCCACGGGTACATGTTCTCCACCGCGAAGCGGACGTCCGTCTCGCCGGCCATCCGGCCGATCCCGGCGACGAACTCCCGGGCGTACTGCCGCTGCCAGCGGAACGGCGGGTGGACGACGACGGTGTCCGCGCCGAGCCGCTCGGCGGCGGCGCGGGCGCGGACCAGCTTGGTCCACGGGTCGGTGGTCCACACCCGCTGGGTGATCAGCAGGCAGGGGGCGTGCACCGCGAGGATCGGCATGGCGTGGGCGTCGGAGAGCCGGCGCAGCGCCTCGACGTCCTGGCTGACCGGGTCGTTCCAGACCATGACCTCGACGCCGTCGTAGCCGAGCCGGGCGGCCAGCTCGAAGGCGGTCTCGGTGGTCGACGGGTACACCGAGGCGGTGGACAGCGCGACCTTGGTGTCCGGGACGTGCACGGCGGGGTGCGGGGGCAGCACCAGGCGGTCGGTGGTGCGCAGCAGGGGCGCCCGCTGCGGCTCCTTGCGGCGGGCCTCCTTCACCGCGCGGGCGACCTTGGCGACGGCGGCGGTGCGGGCCGCGGTGGCGGTCTGCACGGACTTCGCGGAGCGGGCGGTGCGGGTCGCGGCGCCCTTGGCCGTCCGCGAGGCGGCGCCCTTGGCGGTGCGGGAGGCGGCGGCGGCCCGTTCGCCGAGCGTGCCGGCCCCGTCGTCGCTGCGGCGCCGCGGCGGGGTGCCGGCCGCGGCCCGGCGCGGCCCGGAGGCCCGCCGCGCGCCGTCCTCGGCCGCGCGGCCGGCCGGCGATGCGTCGTCGTCCGGTGCTTCCGCCACGGGACACAGGGTATGCGGCGGCGCGGACGAATGGGGCAGAGCCGGAGGAAGCGTGGGCCACGTCTCACCCGGCGGGCCGCCTGCGGCGGGCCGTCAGGGGGTGAGGGCGGGCCTCCGGTCGGCCGGGGTGTCGAGGGCGTCGAGGCGGCGCAGGATGATGCCCTCGCGCAGCGCCCACGGGCAGATGTCCAGTTCGTCGAGGCCGAAGAGGTCCATCGCCGCGTCGGCGACGAGCGCCCCGGCGAGCAGCTGCCGGGCGCGGCCCTCGGAGACGCCGGGGATGCGGGCCCGTTCGGCGACGGTCATGGTGGCGAGCCGCGGCAGCCAGGCGGAGAGGCCGCTGCGGGTGAGCCGACGGGGCACCCGCGGTCCGGCGTCGGTGGGGGCGGCGCCGGCCATCCGGGCCAGCTGCTTGAAGGTCTTGGAGGTGGCGACGGCGTGGTCGGGCGCGTTCTGTCTGGTGAACTCGCCGACCACGTTGGCGATCTCGGCGCGGATGTGGCGGCGCAGCTCCCGGACGTCCGCCGGGTCGGCGACGTCGCCGGGCAGCCGGGCGGTGAGCCGGCCGGCGCCGAGCGGCAGCGAGGCGGCGATGTCGGGCTGCTCGTCGAGGCCGCAGGCGATCTCCAGCGAGCCGCCGCCGATGTCGAGGTTGAGCAGTCGGCCGGAGGACCAGCCGAACCAGCGGCGGACGGCCAGGAAGGTGAGCCGGGCCTCGTCCTGCCCGGAGAGCACCCGCAGTTCGATGCCGGTCTCGTCGCTGACCCGCTGCAGCACGGCCTCGCCGTTGGCGGCCTCCCGGACGGCCGAGGTGGCGAACGGCAGTATCTCGACGACGCCCTTGTCCTCGGCGACCGCGATCGAGGAGGCCACCATCGAGACCAGCCGGTCGACGCCGGTCGGGGTGATCGCCCCGTCCTCGTCGAGCAGCTCGGCCAACCGCAGTTCGGCCTTGTGCGAGTACGCCGGGAGGGGGGCAGCACCGGGGTGCGCGTCCACCACGAGGAAGTGGACGGTGTTGGAACCCACGTCGAGAACACCGAGTCGCATAGCGGAACACGCTACGCGATCCGGTCCGCCCACCTGCCCGGATCCCCCGTTCCGGCGTCCGGGGGCCGCCGGCGGCGACCCGGTCGGCGGCCGCCGTCAGCGGCCCGGCGCGATCACAGCAGCCCGTGCCAGAGCTGCTCGACGATCACCGCCCACCAGTTCTCCGGGTCGGTGAACACCGTGCGGTCGACGGCGGCCAGGGCCCACTGCAGCTCGGCGACGGCGGGGCCGGCCGCGTACGGGTGGAGGCCGCGCAGCGCCGGGAGGCGCTCGGCGAGCAGCACCAGGCAGCGGGCGAAGGCGGTCACGTCGGCGTTGCAGTAGCGGGCGGCGGCGGTGTCCGGGTCGATCGCCCGGACGCGGCCCTGCAGCGTGTCGACGGTGATCAGCGCCCAGCCGTCGGTGCCCAGCACCACCTGGCCGAGCAGGGCCTGCCGGGCGTCGGCGGTGGCCCGGGTGCCGCGGCCGGCCTCGGCGAGGCGGGCGGCGGCGTCGGGCAGCACCCGGTCGGTGCGGGTGCCGTCGTGGACGCCGTCCGGCTCCGGGTGGTGCACCGCGAAGAAGCCCTCGACGGCGACCGGCAGGCCGACCTCCAGCAGCGGCCGGGCGACCGCCTCCGGCAGGTCGGCGTGCTCCACCGCCGCGGCGTCGAACCGGCGGACGCCCTCCGGGCCGAACCGGGCCGCCAGCCGCTCCGCCAGCGGGCGGCCGCTCTCCGGCTGGGCCGGCGGCACGGAACGCGGGAACGGCACCCGGTTGGGCCGTACGCCCTCCGGCGCGGGCACCGCCCGGACGGCTTCCGCGCGCCCGTCGAACCACGGCCCGTACGCCAGGTCGTGGGTGATCCGGACGCCGGGCAGGGCGGCGGCCAGCGCGTGCCGGGCGTAGCCGCCGGGCAGGGCGGCCGGCCGCAGGTCGGTGTGCAGGCCGAGGACGTCCTCGGCGGGCACGCCCTGCTCGCGGAGCTGCTCGGCGGCGCGCAGCGCCGGGTGCGGCAGTCCGGTCGCGGACCGCACGACCAGGGTCCGCACCTCGCCGAGGGCGTCCCGGTAGCGGAGCGCGGCCCGGGCGCCGGCGCCGGTGGCGGGCGGCAGCCCCGGGTCGTAGTCGCCGGCGCCGAGGAAGTCGCGGTACATCCGGACGACGTCCGGCACCGGCACGGACGGCCAGACGGTGAGCGCGCCGGTGAGCCGGTCGACGACCGCGCAGGCGGCGCCGATCTCCTCCGGGGCGCGCCGGACGGCGGTGAACGGGTTGACGTGGACGGGCGGCGGTTCGGGCCACACCACCCAGCCGTGCTCGAACTCGTGGCTGTGCACCGGGCGGGCGCCCTCCGCGGGGAGCGCGCCGTTGATCCAGCGGTGGGCGGCCTCCAGGGCCTGCTCGCGGGTGGTCATCGGCGGGCGCTCCCGGCGGTGGTGCGGTGGACGTGGAGCCGGGACCGCGGCGGGGCGGGCTCGGCGGGACGGGCGGGTTCGGCGGCCGGTGCCGGGGCGGGCTCCGGCCCGGACTCCGGCGGGGCCGCGGCGGTGGGCGCCGCCGCGGGGCCGGGCTCCGCGGGACCGGCTGCGGCGGGATCGGCCTTCGCCGGTCCGGACCCGGCGTTCGCGGCGGCCGGGGGCACGATGTCCAGCGGCCGGCACTCGGCGTCCAGGGCGATCGCCCACAGGCCGTGCTCGGCACTGTGGAGCGGCTCGGGGCCGCTGCGGGCGGTCTGGTGGTCGAGCCAGGTGAGCCGCTCGCCGTGGTTGACCACGTTCCAGGCGTGCGAGCGCCGGAAGCCGTCCAGGGTGACCAGCAGCGCCTGGGCGCCGGGGCCGGAACGCAGCAGCGTCTCGGCGACCCGGGCGAGGGCGCCCTCGCCCGCGCCGACGTCGTGGAACTCCCGGCCGAGCTCGCGCTCCGCGCGGTCGCGGCCGCCGTACTCACCGGCCGGGCCGTCGGGCAGCCGCGGAGCGGAGCAGACCGGCAGGCCGGAGAAGGTGTCGACCGAGGAGAGCGCGACGTCGACGGTGTTGTTGGCGCGGCCCGCCTCGCGCGGGCCGCCGCCGTTGAGCGCCTGCGTCCAGCCGCCGGCCGGGTCGGGGTGCAGCTCGGGCGTGCCGTCGGGGCGGCGCGGCACCAGCCGCTCGACCTCGGCCTGGTGGGCCGGGTCGACCGGGCCGAGCCCGCCGGGCAGACCGTAGGGGCGGCCGTCGGCGATCCCGCGGACGGGAACGGGTGCGGCGGGCGCGTCCTGCGCGGAGCGTCCGGAGCGGGCCGCCAGGTAGGCGGCGGCGACCTGGCCGGGGTGCAGCACCGGGACGACGGTCGGGCCGGTGTGCGGCTCCAGGCCGAGGACCTCGGGACGGCGGCGGAGGTCGCCGCTCTCGCCGAGCCGGAACGGCAGCGGGGCCGGGGTGCTGCCGCCCGCGCCCGGGGCACCGGCGCCCGGGGCGCCACCGCCGGGGGCACCGGCCGGGGTGCGCGGCACCGCACCGGGCGTGCCGACGACCGCGCCGACCACGCCGTTGGCGGCGCCCTGGGCACCGGGCTGGCCGGCCGCGCCGGGCGCCGCCGCACCAGGGGCGCCGGGACCGGAGGCACCGGTACCACCCGCACCGGGGGCACCGGCGACCGGGGTGCCGGCCGGGACGCCGGGCGCACCGGCCGCACCGGCCGCACCGCCCACCGGGCCGCCGACCGGCGGCACCGCGGCGCCCGCGACCGGGCCCGCACCGGCGGCCGGACCGCCGCCGACCGGGCCGAGCGGGAAGCCGGAGCCGGCCGCGGGCGCCACCGGCGCGGCCGGGACGGCGTAGTCGCCGCCGTGCCGGATGCCACCGGTCGGCGCCTCGGCGGGCGGGCCGTAGGTCTGCGGGGACGGCGGGGCGACCACCACCGAGTCGGTGTGCACGGAGATCGGGCCGGGCCGCGGACCCGCGGCCGGCGGGTCGTAGCCGTCCGGCTCGTACACCGGCGGAGCGGGCGTGGCGTGGCCGCCGGAGGGGGTGCTGTGGCCGCCGTACCCGCTGCCGTACCCGCCGCGGTGGCCGCCGGTGTCGACGGGCGGGGCCTGGACGGCCTGCTGCGGGGCGGCCGTCACCTGGACGCCCGCGGCCGGGGCGGCCTGCAGGTCCACGTCCAGGACCGGTGCGGTCCGGCCGGGGCCGTTCCTCGTCGTGCCCGTCGGCCCGTCGGCCGTCCGGTCGCCGGGGCCGCCCGGACCGTCCGGATCGCCGGAGGTACCGGGGACGCCGTGCCCGCCCGGGCCGGTGCCCAGGTCGGCGGCGGCCACCGGGAGGCCGTCCGCGCCGAGCCGGACGCCGTCCGGGCCGACGGCCGCGTCCACCAGCGGGCGGCCGTCCCGGCCCGTCCCGGCGACCAGCGGCCTGCCGTCGGCGTCGGTGAGCAGCTTGCCGTCCCTGCCCACGGCGAGGCCGGCGGCCGGGTTGCCCTCCGCGTCCAGCATGACCGGGCGGCCGTGCGCGTCGAGGACGGGCCGGCCGTCCTTGCCGACGGCCAGGGAGAGACCGGTGTCGCCGACCGCCCCGTCGACGCCGACGGTCAGCGGCTTGCCCTGGGCGTCGGTCAGCGGCTTGCCGTCGGCGCCCAGCGCGAGGCCCGCCACCGGGGCGCCCGCGGCGTCGAGCAGCACGGGCTTGCCGTCGGTGCCGAGCACCGGGCGGCCGTCCGCGCCGACCTGCACGCTGACCCCGTCCACCGCGGGCAGCCGCTTGCCGTCCGCGCCGACCAGCACCGGGTGCCCCTGCGCGTCGGTGGCGACCGTGCCGTCCGGGTTGAGCGCGGCGGAGACCCCGCTGACCCCGGCCACCGCGGCGGCACCGCCGACGGCGGTGCCGAGCAGCTTGCCGGTCATCTCCCCGCCGGAACGGGCGGCGCTGAGGGTGCGGAACTGCCCGTGCTTCCCGGCGCCGTCGGCCTGCGCGATGCGCTCCAGGGCCGTCACGGCGGGCTCCTTCAGGGCCGCCTGCAGGCCGTCCTTCATCTCCCGGCCGAGCTCCGCCAGCAGCGCGCTGACCTTGATCTTCGCGGCCTCGACCGCGATCGCCTCGCCGGCCTCGGCGGCCGCGCCCTTCACCGTGCCGACGACCTGCCCGACCAGACCGGAGAGGCCCTCCCCTTGCGCGGCCTTCACCTGGGCGGCGGCCGCGGCCTCCGCCTTGTCCGCCTCCGCGATCTCCTCGGCGAGCTCGGTGAGGACGGCGATCAGCCGGGCCTTGCAGTCGTCGACGGCCGCCGCGGCCCTGTCGAAGGCGCCGGCCAGCGACTCGGCGGCGCCGTGCGCGTCGTCGAGGTGGCCGCGGCCGCCGCCGCTGAAGCCGCGCCAGTGCTCGGCGAAGGCCTCGACGGCCGGGCCGGAGTTCTCGCCGGTGACGCGCTCGGCGGCCGAGACGCCGCGCCGGCCCAGCCGTTCGGCCTCGGCGCCGAACTCGCGCCACAGACCGCCCGCGCGGCGCAGTGCGTCCTCGTCGGCCTCCGGCCAGTGGCGGCCGAGCCGGGCCATGACCGGAGCCAGCTCCTCGGGCAGGTTCCTGGGCATGTGGTCCCCCTTCGGTGGTGCGGCTTGACGGTCCGTCGACTCAGAGCGCGGTGGGAGCGGCGTCGGTTCCCCGGCCGACCGCCCGGAACGCGTCGCGGTTGCCCTGCTCGTTCTGCTCCGCGTTGTCGGCCATGGTGTGCAGGCCGGTTCCGACGCCGCCGAGCCGGTCGGCCAGGCCCTGCAGCCCGGCCAGCACGCCCTCCCGGGCACCCTCGTACACCTGGCCGAAGCCCTGGCCCGGCTCGTCCCGCCCCCAGGGGGTGCCGAGCGCGGCCAGTCCGTTCTCCAGGTCGAGCGCAGCCCGCGCGAAGTCGTTCGAGACGGTCTCGAACTCCCGCCCCTCGCCGTGCAGTTCCCAAGGCTTCAGCAGAACCCTGTCGGCCATCCCCGTCCCCCGTCGTCGCGTCCCGTCCCCGCACGCAGCCGTCTGCAGCCCGCCATCCTAGGCCCCGGGCGCGGGGCGGCCCGTGCCGCGGTGAGCCTCTTCACCCTGCCTTCACGACCCGGCGGACGGGTGCGCACGGTCGGTGCGCGGCCCGTGCGGGCGGGGTGCGGGGCAGGTGCGCCGCCGGTGCACGGCTCCGGCGGCATCGGGAAACGGCAGCCGAGGCCATACCCTTGCAGCGTGGCAGCAGCAGACACCGCACAGCACAAGAAGCCGAAGAAGAACGGCACGAAGCCGGCCTCGACGGTGGTCGACCTCGCGATGCCGACCGTGCGGCCCGAGGTCCCGCTGGACTTCCCCCGCGCCTGGGCGGAGTTCACCGACCCGGCCGACGAGGAGCAGGTGTTCCGCTGCGACCTCACCTGGCTCACCTCCAACTGGGGCTGCATCTTCGGCCGGGGGTGCCACGGCATCCAGGAGGGCCGCGGCGCCTCCGACGGCTGCTGCACCCTCGGCGCCCACTACTCGGACGAGGAGGACGAGCAGCGGGTCGCCGGCCACGCCGCCCGGCTCACCCCGGAGATCTGGGAGAACCACCCGCACGGCACCGACGCCAAGGGCCGGATCCGCCTCGACGGCGGCATCACCATGCTCGACGAGGACGGCGACCGGCAGACCCGGCGGATCGACGGCGCCTGCCTCTTCCGCAACAGCCCGGACTTCCCCGGCGGCGCGGGCTGCGCGCTGCACATCCTGGCCCTGCAGGAGGGCCGCGAGCCGCTGGAGACCAAGCCGGACGTCTGCTGGCAGCTCCCCGTCCGCCGCACCTACGACTGGATCGACCGGCCGGACGACACCCGCTACCTGCAGGTGAGCATCGGCGAGTACGACCGCCGCGGGTGGGGGCCGGGCGGCCACGACCTGCACTGGTGGTGCACCGGCAGCCCGGAGGCGCACGGCGCGCCGGACCCGGTGTACGTCAGCTACCGCGCGGAGCTCACCGAACTGATGGGGCCCGAGGCGTACGCCGTCCTGGCCTCCCTCTGCGAGCAGCGCATCGCCACCAAGGGCCACAAGAAGCTCGCCCCGCACCCCGCGGACGACTAGGCCGTTTCTTCCGGGTCTTGTCGGATCAGCGCGCGGTGGTGGGCGCCCGGCTGGGCGTGCCGGCGGATCGGCCTCGTACTGGACCGTACGTGGACGATTCCCCGGTGCGTCCAGGCTGGGGGCACCTCCCGGCCCCCTCGGGGCTGGGGGAGATGCCCGGCGTCGCGCGCCCGGCGAGATCCGAAAGAAACGGCCTGGGCGGGATGGTGCACCCACGGGGGCGCGTGGGGGCACCTGCCGGGCGGGTTCCCTACTTGTCGATGTCGCCGACGACGAAGAACATCGAGCCGAGGATGGCGACCATGTCGGCGACCAGGGTGCCCGGCAGGAGTTCGGTGAGGGCCTGGATGTTGTTGTACGAGGCGGAGCGGAGCTTGAGCCGCCAGGGCGTCTTGTCGCCGCGGGACACCAGGTAGTAGCCGTTGATGCCGAGCGGGTTCTCGGTCCAGGCGTAGGTGGTGCCCTCCGGCGCCTTGAGGACCTTGGGCAGCCGCAGGTTGACCGGCCCCGGGGCGAGCCCGGCGAGCCGGTCGAGGCAGGCGTCGGCGAGGTCGAGCGAGTTGGCGGTCTGCTCCAGCAGGCACTCGAAGCGGGCCAGGCAGTCGCCCTCCTCCCGCACGACGACGGTCAGCAGGTCGGCGAGCTCCCCGTACGCGAGGTAGGGCTCGTCGCGGCGGAGGTCGAAGTCGACCCCGCTGGCCCGGGCGATCGGGCCGCTGACGCCGTAGGCGTGCACCTGCTCGCGGGTGAGGGTGCCGACCCCGGCGGTGCGGCCGCGGAAGATCTCGTTGCCGAGGACGAGGTCCTCGTAGACCGGGAGCTGCCCCCGGACGGCGGCGACGGCCTGCCGGACGCGGCCGAGCCAGCCGGCCGGGAGGTCCTCCTTGAGGCCGCCGACCCGGTTGAACATGTAGTGCATGCGCCCGCCGGAGGCCTCCTCCAGGACGTGCTGGAGCTCCTCGCGGCCGTGGAAGGCGTGGAAGATCGGGGTGATGCCGCCGAGCTCCAGCGGGTAGGAGCCGAGGAACATCAGGTGGTTGAGCACCCGGTTGAGCTCGGCGAGCAGGGTGCGGATCCACACCGCCCGCTCGGGGACCTCCATGCCGAGCATCCGCTCGACGGCGAGGACGACGCCGAGTTCGTTGGAGAAGGCGGAGAGCCAGTCGTGCCGGTTCGCCAGCATGACGATCTGGCGGTAGTCGCGGGCCTCGAAGAGCTTCTCGGCGCCGCGGTGCATGTAGCCGATGACCGGCTCCGCGGTGACGATCCGCTCGCCGTCCAGCACCAGCTTCAGCCGGAGCACGCCGTGCGTGGACGGGTGCTGCGGGCCGATGTTGAGCACCATGTCGCTGGTGCCCAGCTCGCCCGTGAGCTGCTGCGCACCCGCGCCGATGCCGACCGTGGTCTCCCTCATGGCTACAGAGTCTGCCACCCCGCGGGTGCGGGGAGTCCCTCCAGGCTCCGCGGTACCGGCATGCGGACGGCCTGGGCCAGCCAGCCGAAGCCGCCGAGGCCGGCCGGGTCGGTCAGTTCGGCGGCCTCGCCGGCCCCGCCGAGGGCCCGCAGGTAGCCGGCCGGGTCGGTGGAGGCGAGGGCGAGCGGCGGCCGTCCGCCGTGCACGCCGAGGGCGCGCAGTGCGCTCCGCTGCGTCGTCCACAGGCTGTGGACGGCCGGGGCGGCCGATGCGGCCGATGCGGCCGATGCGGCCGAGTCCAGGGCGACGTGCGCGGTGACGTCGCAGCTGCCGTCGGGCACGGGCCGGACCTCGCGGCCGCCGCGGAATCCGGCGAGGGTGCCGAACGGCGGCCGGTCGGCGGCGGTGTGGGCGTAGTCGACGGCGACGGCGAGGCCGCGGTCGAGGGCGGAGACGGCCGCGGCCCAGGCCTCGTCGCGGGTGCGGCCGAGTTCGATCCGGTCGCCGTCCGGCCACCAGCGGGCGGCCCAGGCGGCGTCGGCGGCGTCCAGCGGGCCGCCGGGGCGTTCCTCGCCGTCGGGCCCGACCTCGACGTAGCGCAGCACGCCGTCCTCGCCGGGTTCGGCGAGGTCGAGCGGCACGTTGTCGAGCCACTCGTTGGCGAAGAGCAGCCCGGTCAGCCCGGTCGGCGGGGTGTCCGTCCACACCACGGACGGGGGCAGGCCGGCCGGGCGGGCGGCGAGCTCGACGGCGTGGGGGCGGACCCGGGCGGCGAGTTCGGGGTCGAGGGCGGCGAGGACTCCGGTGACGAGTTCGCCGCGACCGGCGCCCACGTCGACCAGGGCGAGCTCGTCCGGGCGGCCGAGGGCCTCGTCGGTCTCGGCGAGCAGCCGGGCGACGGCTCCGGCGAACAGCGGCGAGGCGTGCACGGAGGTGCGGAAGTGCCCGGCCGGTCCCTCCGGGCCCCGGTAGAAGCCGTCCGCGCCGTACAGCGCCTCCTCCATGGCGGGCCGCCACCGCATCCAGGTCACGTGGGTCGACGCTACCGGTCGGCGGGGGTGTCCCGGCGGGGGCCGTCTCCACCCTGCGGCGGATGGCGGATCGCCCTCGCGGCGGACCTGGGGGCGGTGTGCGACTGCCTAGGCTTGGAGCGTGCATCGACTCAACGCCTGGCTCCGCCGTCACCCGATGGTGGTGGACTCCGCCTGGGCGCTGGTGGTCCTCCTGCTCGGCGTGCTGTCCGACTTCTCGGAGTCGGACCTGCAGCTCTACGGCGGTCTGGCCTTCTCGCTGGCGATCGCCGCGCTGATGGTGGTCCGGCGCCGGTACCCGGACCTGGCCGCGGCCGGGGGCACCGCGCTCGGGCTGGGCCAGCTCGTGCTGGACGTGACTCCGGGCGCCTCGGCCATCGGCTACCTGGTGTTCGCGTACACGGGGGCGGCCTTCGGCTCGCGGTGGGCGTCCCGGCTGGTGCTCGCGGTGGGTCTGGTGGCCGGTCCGCTGACGCTGTGGCGGTTCGACAACAGCGGCGACCCGGTGCCGGACGACCCGTCGCCGCCGCCGGGGCCGAGCACCTGGCAGCTGGTGTTCGTGGCGGTGCTGATGTCGACGCCGTTCGTGCTCTGCTGGGCGTGGGGCCGGCTGACCCGGGTCCGCGGGGCCTACCTGGTCGAGCTGGAGGACCGGGCGGCCCGGCTGGAGCGCGAGCGGGACGCGCAGGCGAAGGTGGCGGTGGCCGCCGAGCGCGCCCGGATCGCCCGGGAGCTGCACGACGTGGTCGCGCACAACGTCTCGGTGATGATCGTTCAGGCCGACGGCGCCGCCTACGTGCTGGACAACTCGCCGCAGCAGGCGAAGGAGGCGCTCGGCACGATCGCCGCGACCGGCCGCCAGGCGCTGGTGGAGATGCGCCGGCTGCTCGGCGTGCTGCGGACGTCGGAGACGGCCGAGGAGTACGTCCCGCAGCCCGGTGTGGAGGAGCTGCCGGAGCTGCTGGAGCAGGTCCGCACGGCCGGCCTGCCGGTGGACTTCGCCACCTCGGGCGAGCCGCGGGAGCTGCCGCGCGGCCTGGAGCTGACGGTGTACCGGATCGTCCAGGAGGCGCTGACCAACGTGCGCAAGCACGGCGGTCCGGGCGCCCGGGCCCGGGTCGCGGTGGACTTCGGCGACCGCGACCTGGAGGTGCTGGTCGAGGACGACGGCCGCGGCAGCACCGCCGAGCAGATGGACGGTGGTGGCGACGGGCCCGGCCATGGTCTGATCGGCATGCGCGAGCGGGTCGGCATGGTGAGCGGCAGCCTCGACGTCGGCCCGCGGCCGGGCGGCGGCTTCCGGATCCGGGCCGTCCTCCCCCTCAAGGCCGCCGGCTGAGTCCGGGGGCCGGCCGCTCAGGTGAACCCCAGGTGAAGGAGAACCGACCGTGACCATCCGCGTGATGCTCGTGGACGACCAGGAGCTGCTGCGTACGGGCTTCCGGATGGTCCTGCAGTCGCAGGGCGACATCGAGATCGCCGCCGAGGCGGGCGACGGCGCGCAGGCGCTGGAGCTGCTCGCCGGGACGGAGGTCGACGTGGTGCTGATGGACGTCCGCATGCCGCGGCTGGACGGCGTGCAGGCCACCCGGCGGATCTGCCTGGACGAGTCCGGCGCGCCGCTGCCGGGGGCGCCGCACGTGCTCATCCTGACCACCTTCGACCTGGACGAGTACGCCTTCGCCGCACTGAAGGCCGGGGCGAGCGGCTTCCTGCTGAAGGACGTCCCGCCGACGGAGCTGGTCGCGGCGATCCGCGCGGTGCACGGCGGTGACGCGGTGGTCGCGCCGACCACCACCCGCCGCATGATCGACCGCTTCGCGCAGGTGCTGCCGACGCCGTCGACGGCGCCCGGCTCGCCGGTGCTGGAGCCGCTCACCGACCGCGAGCGGGAGGTGTTCCTTCTGGTGGCGCAGGGCCTGTCGAACGGCGAGATCGCCGCCCGGCTGACCCTGTCGGAGGCCACCGTGAAGACCCACGTCGGCCGGATCCTGGCCAAGCTCGGCCTGCGCGACCGCGTCCAGGCCGTGGTGCTGGCCTACGAGAACGGCCTGGTCCGCGCCGGCGCCACGGACTGACCGGGGTTCGTACCGCGGCACGCGGCCGCCCCCGGCGGGTGGCCCCGGCGCCCCCTCGGGTGTCCCCGGTCAGAGCCGCCGCAGGCCCTGGATCACCTCGCGGAGCAGGCGGACGTCCGGGCGGCCGGCCTCGGCGGCGCCCTGGCCGACCCGGACGAGTCCGGCCTGGACGAGGTCGCCGAGCAGCACCCGCAGGGCCCCGATCGGCAGGTCGGCGTCGGCGGCCAGTTCGGCCAGCGGGCAGGGGCGGTCCCGGATCCGGTCCAGCAGGGCGCTGCGGGCGTGGTCCAGGTGACCGGCCGGTTCGACGTCCGGCACCGCCGAGACCGCGGCCAGCAGGTCGTATCGCTCGCCCTCGGCGGAGCGGGTGCGCCCGCCGGTCAGGGTGAACGGCCGGACCATCGGGCCGGCCTCGTCGTCGTACCAGTGCCCGCTCATGTGGCCGCCCCTCCGCCGGCGGCCGGCTCGGCGCCGGCCCGGGCGGGGGTGGACAGGTGGCGGCCGACCCGGCGGACGAGCATCTGCATCTCGTACGCGATCTGGCCGACGTCCGCCTGCGGCCCGCAGAGCACGGCCAGGCAGCTGCCCTCGCCGGCCGGGGAGACGAAGAGGAAGGCGTCCTCCAGCATCACCATGGTCTGCCGGACCGAGCCGGCCTCGAAGCGGCTGCCGACGCCGCGGGCGAGGCTGTGGAAGCCGGAGCAGACGGCGGCGAGGTGGTCGGCGTCCTCGGTGCTCAGCCCGGCGGAGGCCGCGGTGGGCAGGCCGTCGGAGGAGAGCAGCACGGCCTGGCGGACGTGCTCGGTGCGGTCGACCAGGTCCTCCAGGAGCCAGTCCAGGCCGCCGGCGGCCTGCTCGGTGGTCTCGGGCGTGCTCATCGTTCGTCCTCCGGGTCGTGCGGGGTGCGGGCCTCGGTGCCGCGGCCGCGGTCCAGCCCGCGCTGGAACGCGCCGAAGACGGCGCCCATCTGCTCGGCCGAGATCTCGGGGGTCCCGGCGGGCGGGTCGGCGGGGACGTTCTCCGCGGGCGGCGGGGTCTGCAGCCGGGGCGACAGGGACGCCTGGCGGGTCCGGGTGGGCAGGGCGCGCCGCATCGGCAGCACGGCCGCGGCGGGTGCCTCGGCCACGGGTCCGGGCTCGGCCCCGATCGGCGCCTCGGGCACCTGGACGGGCCGCGGCGCGGGCTCGGGCGGCTCCGCGAGGACGGCCTTCGGCAGCAGCACCACGGCGGTGGTGCCGCCGTACGGGGAGCGGCGCAGCGCCACCTCGATGCCGTGGCGGCGGGCGAGCCGGCCGGTGACGAAGAGGCCGAGCCGTTCGGTGCGGGTGGGGTCGAACTCCTGCGGTTCGGCGAGGGTGCGGTTGGCGGCGGCGAGTTCGTCCTCGTCCATGCCGAGGCCGCGGTCGTCGATCTCCAGCACGCAGCCGTGGGCGGCCTCGCCGGCCCGCATGGTGACCTGGGTGTGCGGGGGCGAGAAGGCGGTGGCGTTCTCGATGAGTTCGGCGACCAGGTGGGCGAGGTCGCCGACGGCCGCGCCGGAGACGAAGACCTGCGGCATCGGCGGGACGACCACCCGCTCGTACTCCTCGACGGCGCCGACCGCGGAGCCGACCACCTCGACCAGCGGGACGGGCTTGCGCCAGCGCCGGCCGGGGGCGGCGCCGGAGAGGATGATCAGTCCCTCGGCGTGGCGGCGCATCCGGGTGGCGAGGTGGTCGACCCGGAAGAGGTCGGCGAGCTCGTCGGGGTCGGTGGCGCGGCGCTCCATGGCGTCGAGCTGCTTGAGCTGGCGGTGGATCAGGGCCTGGCTGCGGCGGGCGATGTTGACGAAGACGCCGGAGATGCCGGCCCGCAGGCGGGCCTGTTCGACGGCGGCCTCGACGGCGGCGCGGCGGGCGTGGTTGAGGGCGCGGCCGAGGTCGCCGATCTCGTCGTCGTGCTCGCCCGCGGCGAAGGCGAGCCGCGGTGCGGCCCGCTCGACGTCGACGGTCTCGCCGGCGGCCAGGCGGCGGACGACGTCGGGCAGCTGGCGGTTGGCCAGCCGGTCGGCGGCGACCCGCAGCCGGGTCAGGCGGCGGGTGATCCGCCGGCCGGTGCGCACCGAGTACCAGACGGAGAACACCACGGCGAGCAGGCCGGCGCCGCCGGCGAGGCCGGCCTTCAGCAGCTGGTCGCCGGCGTAGGCGCGGCCGCGGGCGGCGGAGTTGAGCGCGGCGTCCTTGCACAGCTCCATGTAGCGGTGGACGACCGGGTCCATGGTGGTGCGCCAGCCGTTGCGGTCGACGGCGCGGCCGGCGGCGTCGGCGCCGGCGTCCAGGACGCCGTCCTCGGCGGCGGTGAGCGCGGTGTAGCGGGGGTCGACGGCGAAGGTCTCGAAGCCGGCCCGGGAGTCCGCGGGCAGCGCGGCGACGTAGGTGCGCTGGAAGACCCGGCGGTCCTCGACGACGGCGGCGAAGGCGCGGAACTGGGCGGGGGTGAAGGAGCCTGCGGCCCGGGCGCCGGAGCCGAGGGCGTCCTCGCGGGAGACGAACTCGCGCACCCGGACGAGTTCGACGACCACCTGGGCCTCGCGGGCGAGCCGGCCGGCCTGCAGGGCGGTGAGCGCGGACTCGACGGCGAAGGACGGCTCGACGGCGGCGGTGTACCGCTCGACCGCGGCGTCCCAGCTCAGGGCGCGGGTGATGACGGCCTGGCGGAGCGGGGCGAGGCCGTCGCTGGCGGTGATCATCGCGGTGAGGGTGCCCCGCTGTTCGGCGGTGAGCTCGTCCTGCCGGTCGGGGTTCTCGGCGGCGGCCCGCACGGCGCGGACCTTCTCGTCGGTGGCCCGCTCCTGCGCGGTGTAGGCGGCGAGGGCGGCCGGGTCGCCGCCGGAGCCCAGGTACTCGGCGGCCAGCCGGCGCTCGATCTGGATCTGGCCGACGGCGGTGTCCACCGGGCTGCCGAAGTACTCGTAGGCGTCCTTGAGGCGGACGAGGGCGCGCAGGTCGCCGGTCATCGAGACCATGGCGAAGGTCCACAGTCCGACCAGGGCGACGACGGGGATCAGCACCAGCGCGATGATGCGGGTACGGATGGTGCGGGGTCGGTGCGGGCGGGCAAGGCCGAGGCGTCTGGGCATGGTCTCCCTCGTGTCCCGGGGCTCGGACTGCGCCAAGTTACCCGGCCGTAGCGTTCGGGTCGCCGGGAGGGTCGTGAAGCTTCCGTGGAGATCCGGGGGCCCGGCCCCGCGCGGCGGGGGCGCACCGGCCGCCCCGTACGATGGAGCGGTACGTCTGGTACCTGCACAGGACTGGAACGGGAAGCAATGACGAGGGCCGAGCCGTGAGCGCGTCCGACAATGCCCCGGCCCTCGGGCCGACCGACCCCTTCGGGGATCCGCTGGACCCGGAGAACCGGCCCGCCCGGCTCGCCGTCGGCGTGGTCGGCACCGGCCGGGTCGGTCCGGCGCTGGGCGCCGCGCTGCAGCTGGCCGGGCATCGGGTGGTCGCCGCCTCCGGGGTGTCCGCGGCCTCCCGGCGCCGTGCCGAGGCGCTGCTGCCCGGCGTGCGGCTGGTGACACCGCCGCAGGTGCTGGCCGCCGCCGACCTGGTGCTGCTGACGGTGCCCGACGACGCGCTCGCCGACCTAGCCGCCGGGCTGGCCGCGACCGGCGCGATCCGTCCGGGCCAGATCGTGGTGCACACCTCCGGCGCGCACGGCGTGGCGGTGCTGGAGCCCGCCGCCCGGGCCGGCGCGCTGCCGCTGGCGCTGCACCCGGCGATGACCTTCACCGGCACCTCGGTGGACCTGGCCCGGCTGGCCGGCTGCCCGTTCGGGGTGACCGCCCCCGACGAGCTGCGCCCGGTCGCCGAGGCGCTGGTCGTGGAGATGGGCGGCGAGCCCGAATGGGTGCCCGAGGAGGTCCGCCCGCTCTACCACACGGCGCTCGCGCACGGCGCGAACCACCTGGTCACCCTGGTCGCGCAGGCGATGGAGCTGCTGCGCGGGGCCGGGGTCGCCGAGCCGGGGCAGCTGCTCGGCCCGCTGCTCGGCGCGGCCCTGGACAACGCGCTGCGCTCCGGCGACGCCGCGCTGACCGGCCCGGTCGCCCGCGGCGACGCCGGGACGCTCCGCCGGCACCTGCAGCAGTTGCGGACGGCGTCCCCGGACATCGGGCAGGCGTACCGTGCGATGGCCCGGGCCACCGCACAGCGGGCGGTCCGCGGCGGACCGCTCAAGGAAGAGGCGGCGGCTGCGCTGCTGGACGTACTCGACGAGGAGACCCCCTGATGGCACGCGGCAAGCAGCCGGCGAAGGCGAAGGCCCCCCGCACCACCGAGCTCACCCGCACGGTGGAGGAGTTCGAGGCCGCGTTCTGGCCCGACGACCAGCCGGTGGACAACGCCGTGGTGATGACCATGGGTGCGCTGCACGCCGGCCACGCCGCGCTGATCCGGGCGGCCCGCCGCCAGGTCGGCCGGGACGGCCGGGTGGCCGTGACGGTCTTCGTCAACCCGCTGCAGTTCGGCGCCGGCGAGGACCTGGACCGCTACCCGCGCACCCTGGACGCCGACCTGGAGGTCGCCCGCGAGGCCGGCGCCGACGTGGTCTTCGCCCCGACCGTCGAGGAGATGTACCCCAACGGCGAGCCGCTCGTCCGGCTGTCCGCCGGGCCGATGGGCGACGGCTTCGAGGGCGCGTCCCGCCCCGGCCACTTCGACGGCATGCTGACCGTCGTCGCCAAGCTGCTGCACATCACCGACCCGGACTACGCGTTCTTCGGCGAGAAGGACGCCCAGCAGCTGGCGATCGTCCGCCGTATGGTCGCCGACCTGGACTTCGACGTGGAGATCGTCGGCGTCCCGACCGTCCGCGAGGAGGACGGGCTGGCGCTCTCCTCCCGCAACCGCTTCCTCTCCGACACCGAGCGCGGGCAGGCCCTGGCGCTGTCCCGGGCGCTGTTCGCCGGCCGCGACGCGGGCGCGCAGGGCGCGCAGGCGGTCCGCGAGGCCGCCGCGGCCGTCCTGGACGGCGCCGACGGTGTCACCCCCGACTACCTCGCCCTGATCGACCCGGACTCCTTCACCGAGGTGCCGGACGACTTCACCGGCGAGGCCCTGCTGGCCCTGGCCGCCAAGGTGGGCCCCGCCCGCCTGATCGACAACGTCGGCGTCATCGTCCGGTAGCGCACCACCCTGCTCGACCCCGCTCGACCCCCGTTCGACCCCCCGTAGGCATGCACTCTCCCCCGGCCCCGCCGGGGGTCCCACCAGGAGGCGTGACCAGATGCTCCGCACCATGCTCAAGTCCAAGATCCACCGCGCCACGGTGACCCAGGCCGACCTGCACTACGTCGGCTCCGTCACCGTCGACGAGGACCTGCTCGACGCCGCGGACCTGCTCCCCGGCGAGCTCGTCCACATCGTCGACATCAACAACGGCGCCCGCCTGGAGACCTACACCATCGCGGGCCCGCGCGGCTCCGGCGTGATCGGCATCAACGGTGCCGCCGCGCGCCTGGTGCACCCGGGCGACCTCGTGATCCTCATCGCGTACGGCCAGATGGACACCGCCGAGGCCAAGGCGTACCTGCCCAAGGTCGTCTTCGTCGACGGGGACAACCGGATCACCGGCATGGGCGGAGACCCGGCCGAGGCGCCCGAGGGCAGTGGCCTGCTCCGCGGCGACCGGGCGTACCGTGATGCGGACGGCGCGAGTGCCGACGCCGCGCGCTGAAGGAGCCAGTGAAGCCATGCCGTACCGCCTGACCGCCCCCGCCCCGGGCTGGACCGCGACCACCGACGTCGTCGTGGTCGGCTCCGGCGTCGCGGGCCTGACCGTCGCGCTCAACGTCCGCCGGGCCGGCCTGCGGGCCACGGTGGTCACCAAGGCGATGCTGGACGACGGCTCCACCCGCTGGGCCCAGGGCGGCATCGCCGCCGCCCTGGGCGAGGGCGACACCCCCGAGCAGCACCTCGACGACACCCTGGTCGCCGGCGCCGGCCTGTGCGACGAGGACGCGGTGCGCACCCTCGTCACCGAGGGCCCGGACGCCGTGCGCCGGCTCATCGCCGTCGGAGCCGCCTTCGACCAGGACGAGGACGGCACGATCCTGCTCACCCGCGAGGGCGGGCACCACCGCCGCCGGATCGCGCACGCCGGCGGCGACGCCACCGGCGCGGAGATATCCCGCGCCCTGGTCGCCGCCGTCCGCAACGACCCCGGCATCGAGCTGATCGAGCACGCGCTCGTCCTCGACCTGCTCACCGACGCCGACGGGCACGCGGCCGGCCTCACCCTGCACGTCATGGGCGAGGGCCAGCGGGACGGCGTCGGCGCCATCCGCGCCCGCGCCGTGGTGCTCGCCACCGGCGGCATGGGCCAGGTCTTCTCCGCGACCACCAACCCGGCGGTCTCCACCGGCGACGGCGTCGCCCTCGCGCTGCGAGCCGGGGCCGAGGTCGCCGACCTGGAGTTCGTCCAGTTCCACCCGACCGTGCTCTGGCTCGGGGCCGACGCCGAGGGCCAGCAGCCGCTGGTCTCCGAGGCCGTCCGCGGCGAGGGCGCGCACCTGGTCGACGCCTCCGGCGAGCGCTTCATGCTCGGGCAGCACGAACTCGCCGAGCTCGCCCCGCGCGACATCGTCGCCAAGGCGATCACCCGGCAGATGCAGCTGCGCGGCACCGACCGCATGTACCTGGACGGCCGGCACTTCGGCGCAGAGATGTGGGAGCACCGCTTCCCGACCATCCTCGCCTCCTGCCGGGCCCACGGCATCGACCCGGTCACCGACCTGATCCCGGTCGCCCCCGCCGCCCACTACGCCTCCGGCGGCGTGCGCACCGACCCGGCCGGCCGCACCACGGTGCCCGGCCTGTACGCCTGCGGCGAGGTCGCCTGCACCGGTGTGCACGGCGCCAACCGGCTCGCCTCCAACTCCCTGCTGGAGGGCCTGGTCTTCGCCGAGCGGATCGCCGCCGACCTGGCCGCCCGGCACGCCGCCGGCGACCTGCCCGAGCGGGCCGTCGACGTCGCCGCCGCCCTGGAGGCCCGCACCGTGCCGCTGCTCGCCCCCGAGGCGCGCGCCGAGATCCAGCGGCTGATGTCCCGCGGGGCCGGCGTGCTGCGCTCGGCCCACTCGATGGCCGCCACCGCGGAGGGCCTCACCGTCCTCGCCCGGGAGGCCTCCGCATACCTGGACGAGGGCAAGCCGGCCGACCCCCGGGTGGAGACCTGGGAGGCCGCCAACCTGCACCTGGTCGCCACCGCGCTGGTCGCCGCCGCGGCCCGCCGCGAGGAGACCCGCGGCTGCCACTGGCGCGAGGACTTCCCCGACCGCGACGACGCCCGCTGGCAGCACCACCTGGTCACCACCCTCGACGCCGACGGACACCCGAGCGTCCGGGCGTGACACCGTCCCCGACGCACCCGGCCGATCACCTAGGAGCACCACGATGACCCACGACGAACTTCCGCTCGCCTCCGGCGGCTGCGGCGACGGCTGCGCCTGCGGCGAGGGCGAGGCGTACGAGACCGGGCTGGACCCGGCGCTGGCGGCGCTGCTGGAGGAGGCCGGCCTGGACCCGGTCGAGGTCGAGGACGTCGCGATGCTCGCGCTCGGCGAGGACCTGGCCGGCGGCGAGGACGTCACCTCGGTGGCGACCGTCCCCGCGGACGCCGTCGCCACCGCCGACTTCACCGCCCGCTCGGCCGGCGTGGTCGCCGGCCTGCGGGTGGCCGAGGCCGTCGTCTCGCTGGTCTGCGAGGAGGAGTTCGAGGTCGAGCGGCACGTCGAGGACGGCGCCCGGGTCGAGGCCGGCCAGGTGCTGCTCTCGGTGCGCAGCCGCACCCGCGACCTGCTGACCGCCGAGCGCAGCGCGCTGAACCTGCTCTGCCACCTGTCCGGCATCGCCACCGCGACCCGGGCCTGGGCGGACGCCCTGGAGGGCACCGGCGCGGTCGTCCGCGACACCCGCAAGACCACCCCGGGCCTGCGGGCGCTGGAGAAGTTCGCCGTCCGCTGCGGCGGCGGCGCCAACCACCGGATGACGCTGTCCGACGCCGCGCTGGTGAAGGACAACCACGTGGTGGCGGCCGGCGGCGTCGCGGAGGCGTTCCGCGCGGTGCGGGCGGCGTACCCGGACCTCCCCGTCGAGGTGGAGGTGGACACCCTGGAGCAGATCGCGCCGGTGCTGGAGGCCGGGGCGGACCTGATCCTGCTCGACAACTTCACCGTGCCGCAGCTCAAGGAGGCCGTCGCCCTGGTGGCCGGCCGGGCGAAGCTGGAGGCGTCCGGCGGACTGACCCTGGCCACCGCGCGCGAGGTCGCCGAGACTGGTGTCGACTACCTGGCCGTCGGGGCCCTGACGCACTCCTCGCCGATCCTCGACATCGGCCTGGACCTCCGCGCCTGACCCCGCCTCAACAGAAAGCCATCCCGTGCTCCTCACCATCGACGTCGGCAACACCCAGACCACGCTCGGCCTGTTCGACGGTGAGGACATCGTCGAACACTGGCGGATCTCCACCGACCCGCGGCGCACCGCGGACGAGCTGGCGGTGCTGATGCAGGGCCTGATGGGTGCCCACCCCATCGTGTCCGCCGAGGACAAGGTGGCGGGGTTGTCGATCTGCTCGTCCGTGCCCGCCGTGCTCCACGAGCTCCGCGAGGTGACGCGCCGTTACTACGGCGACGTGCCCGCGGTGATCGTGGAGCCGGGGGTGAAGACCGGGGTGCACGTCCTGATGGACAACCCCAAGGAGGTCGGTGCCGACCGGATCGTGAACGCGCTGGCCGCCAACCACCTCTACGGCGGCCCGTGCATCGTGGTGGACTTCGGCACCGCCACCACCTTCGACGCGGTGAACGCCCGCGGCGACTACGTGGGCGGCGCGATCGCGCCCGGCATCGAGATCTCGGTGGAGGCGCTGGGCCTGCGCGGTGCGCAGCTGCGCAAGATCGAGTTGGCCCGCCCCCGCAACGTCATCGGCAAGAACACCGTTGAGGGGATGCAGTCCGGCATCCTGTACGGCTTCGCCGGGCAGGTCGACGGCCTGGTCAACCGGATGGCCCGGGAGCTCTCCAAGGACCCGGACGACGTCCAGGTGATCGCCACCGGCGGCCTGGCCCCGCTGGTCCTCGGCGAGGCCGAGACCGTCGACGTGCACGAGCCCTGGCTCACCCTGATCGGCCTGCGGCTGGTCTGGGAGCGCAACAAGGCGTGAGCGGGCCTTCTCGAAAAGTCTGCTGACGGTCGGTCGGCCCCACGGGGCCGGCCGTCGTCACGTCGGATCAGCGGCAGATACGCCAATCGGGACAACTACGGCGCCAATCGCCCGAAATCGGACGTACGCCACGTAATGTCACCTCATGCCTACGCCACACGGATCGCGGGGCGGCATGGCTTTCAGCGCCGACGAAGTCCGCGTGCTGCGCCGCGCCCTCGCCCAAGCCCTCTACCCGGCCCTCCCCGACGACCGGCTGCACCTACCCGGACCGTCCGGCGCGCTGCGGGCGGAGGACGTCCAGGACGCGCTGCGACTGACCGAGTCCATCGACGAGGCCGTCCGGGAGGGCGGCCGGCTGCGCAGCTTCCTGCTGGCCGACCTGGCCCGCTACCGGTCCGCGCTGCCCGGCGGCGCCCGCGGCTACCTGGAACGGCTGGAGGAGGCCGTGTCGGACGGCTACCTCCCCACCCCCGAGGACCTGTCGGCGCTCCGCTCGCTCTCCCGGCAGCCGTGCGGCCCCGCCGAGCACGCCCGGCGCTCCCGGCTGGCCGGCCGCTGCCACGCGATGGCGGAGGCCGAGGTCCGCGAGCGGCTGTCGTTCGTCTCCGGCCAGCGCCATCTGACGGCCGTACCGAGCCCGGCATGCGAACCCCTGCCCGCCCCGACCCTTGGAGGACGCGTTCCGATGAGCAGCACCCCCAGGCCCCCGGCCCACGGCGAGCAGCCGCAGCCCCGCAGGATGCCCACCCCCGCCGAGCTCTTCGGCCGCCGCCCCAAGTCCAGGCCGCAGTCCCAGCCGCCCGCCCCGGACGACGAGGAGACCGAGCTCGCCACCGGCACCGGCTGAGGCGGACGGGGGAGGCTTCCGGCCGGGCTTCCCCCACACCGGTCGATCGATGTGTCGACATCGCAGGAATGCGGGACCGACTCGCACATAACACCTCGGCAAAATTTGAGAGAGGTACGAACAGTCCCGTCCCGATGTGCCCGATTGATCTCGTCCCGGCGGACGGGGTGCGGCGTCTAGGGTCTGCGATCGCACAGCACCGATCACGACCCATGGGGGGACCATGCGCGCCAAGCGCATCAGGGCGTTCGGCCTGTCGACGGCCGTCGCCGCGGCCGCCGTCACCGCCGCCACCGCCGTACCGGCCCACGCGGCGGGCACGAAGCTGACGTTCGACGTCGCCGACTCCGTCCAGATCTCGGCCAAGCCCGTGACGCCCGGCCAGTTCGACGAGAATCTCCACCTGCGCATCGGCCGGACGGGCACCGTCGCGGCCAAGGACGTCAAGGTCGCCTTCGACACGGCCGGACTGGCCGGCGTGGCCCAGCTCACCGTCCCGAACTGCACGACGTCCGGCACGGTCGTCACCTGCGACGCCCACACCATCGACTACGACTCGATCAACATCACCCAGAACCCGTGGCTGAGCGCCGTCGCCGGCGCCAAGCCGGGCAGCAGCGGCAAGCTGCACGTCACGCTGACCGCCTCGAACGCCGAACCGGCCGAGAAGGACATCAGGGTCGACGTCGGCGGGCCGGACTTCAAGACCAAGGACCTCGCCCCGCAGAAGGGCGTGAAGCCCGGCACCGTCGTGGCGCCGGCGGTCGAGTTCGCCAATGCGGGCGACGTCGCCGCCACCAGGCTCGTGGTCGCGATCGACGCCGTCTCCGGCCTCGACTTCAAGAAGCGCCCCTCCAACTGCGAGTTCGCCGCCGTGGGCGAGGGGGCCTGGAACCAGAAGTCCTGGCCCGGCGAGACCATGGCCGTCTGCACCCTCGACGTCGCCCTGGCCCCCGGCACCGTCCACACGCTGGACCCGCTCCAGTTCGGAGTCACCGGCAGCGCCTGGTACACCTTCACCGACATCAGCCTGTACGCCACCGAGGACGCGCAGTACTCGAGCATCCCGCGCTGGCGTGCCGACCACCGCTTCCAGCGCGGCACCGACGCCCCGCTGACCGTCAGGGCTACGGAGGACCCGGCACTGCTCGCCGCCCCGCGCCACAGCTACGACAACCGCGTGGAGCTGGAGGTCGCGGCCGCCAACACCGCCGACTTCTCCGCGCTGGGCGCCTGGAACCCGGCCGACGGCGGCAAGCGCGGCACGCTGACGGTCGGGTACCGCAACGCCGGTCCGGCGTCGATCTTCTACCGCTCCGGCAACGACGTGGTGAAGGTCCAGGTGCAGTTCCCCAAGGGTGTGACCGTGATCAAGGTCCCCACCGGCTGCACGCCGAAGACCTGGGAGAACGGCCGACAGGTCGAGCACCCCGACAAGTACCTCTGCGACACCTCCATGTGGATCAGCAGCGGCACCCGGAAGACCTTCGACTTCGGCATCTCGCTGGACGCCGGCACCACCCGGGCCACCGTGCCGGTGACGCTCCAGGACGAGACCAGCCTCTACGGCGGCGGTGCAACCGCGGGCAACCTCACCTTCGACCCGAACCACGCCAACGAGGCCCTGTCGGTCGTCCTCGGCTCCGAGCCGAGCGGCTCCATCCCGACCGGCGCCGCCACCCCGACCTCCGGCAGCACGGCGAGCACCCCGCCGGTCGTCGTCCGGCCCACCGGTTCGGCCTCGGCGAGCGCCGCGCCCGTCACGGCCTCGCCGAGCCCGTCGGCGTCCACCGGCGGAGGCGCCCTCGCGTTCACCGGCGCGTCCGGGCTCGGCACCATCACCGCGGCCGGCACCGGCGCGGTGCTGATCGGCGGCGCGGTGTTCCTGGCCACGCGCCGCCGCAAGGGCGCCCACCGGTAACACCTCCTCCGTGCCGGCGGCCCCGGAGCGCCTCCGCGGCGCTCCGGGGCCGCCGCGCGAAACCCGTGCGGGAGCGCGGCCCGGCGGTGGCTACCCTTGTGGGGTGAGCGATCAGACCACCGTGCCCCAGGCCGACGACCTCCCCGAGCAGATGCGCATCCGGCGCGAGAAGCTGGACCGGCTCCGGGCGGCCGGAATCGACCCCTACCCGGTCGGCTTCCCCCGCACCACGACCATCGCCGACCTCCGTGCCAAGCACCCCGACCTGGCCGCGGACACCGCGACCGGCGAGCGGGTCGGCATCACCGGCCGCGTCATCCTGGCCCGCACCGGCGGCAAGCTCTGCTTCGCCACCCTGCGCGACGGCTCGGGCGACCTGCAGGTGATGCTCTCGCTGGACAAGCTGGGCGAGGAGCGGCTGGCGGCCTGGAAGTCCGACATCGACCTCGGCGACCAGGTCGGCGTGGAGGGCGAGGTCATCACCTCCCGCCGCGGCGAGCTGAGCGTCATGGTCGACCGGTGGGAGCTCACCGCCAAGTGCCTGCGCCCGCTGCCGGACAAGCACAAGGGCCTGACCGACCCGGAGGCCCGGGTCCGCCAGCGGTACGTGGACCTCATCGTGAACCCCGAGGCGCGCGAGATGCTCCAGCTGCGCACCAAGGTGATCCGCTCGATCCGCCGCACCTACGAGGACCGCGGCTACCTCGAGGTCGAGACGCCGATGCTGCAGCCGATCCACGGCGGCGCCAACGCGCGTCCGTTCAAGACCCACATCAACGCGTACGACATCGAGCTCTACCTGCGCATCGCGACCGAGCTCTACCTCAAGCGCCTGGTGGTCGGCGGCGCCGAGAAGGTCTTCGAGATCAACCGGAACTTCCGCAACGAGGGCGCCGACGCGACCCACAACCCGGAGTTCACCGCCCTGGAGTCGTACGAGGCGTACGGCGACTACGACACCCAGGCCGAGCTGATCCGCGCGATCGTCGTCAACGCCGCCCGGGACGCCCTCGGCACCACCGTGGTCCGCGGCCTCGGCCCGGACGGCGAGGAGCACGAGATCGACCTGGCCGAGCCGTGGGAGGAGGTCTCGGTGTACCCGGGCATCTCCGCCCGCCTCGGCACCGAGATCACCCCGGAGACCTCCGTCGAGGAGCTCCGCGCGCTCGCCGACGGCGCCGGCGTGCCGTGGGAGAAGGAGTGGGGCCACGGCCAGATCGTCCTGGAGATGATCGAGCGGCTGCTGGAGCACCACGCGATCCGGCCGACCTTCATCCGGGACTACCCGACCGAGGTCTCCCCGCTGACCCGCCAGCACCGCTCGGTCGCCGGCGTCGCGGAGAAGTGGGACCTGGTGATCTTCGGCACCGAGATCGGCACCGCCTACTCCGAGCTGATCGACCCCGTCGAGCAGCGCGCCCGTCTGACCGCCCAGTCGCTGCTGGCGGCCGGCGGCGACGTCGAGGCGATGCAGCTGGACGAGGACTTCCTGCGCGCCCTGGAGTACGCGATGCCGCCCACCGGCGGCCTCGGCCTCGGCGTGGACCGTCTGATCATGCTGCTCACCGGCAAGAACATCCGCGAGACGGTGCTCTTCCCGCTGGTGCGGCCCGATCAGCGAAGTGGGGCGGAGACCAGGAGCAGCAGCGGCGCCGCCGCTGCTGACGACGCAGAAGCAGAAGAGGAGTGACCTGATGGACTACGTCAGCGCGATCGTGCCGCCGCTGGTCATGGCGATCGGCTTCGGCTTCCTGGTGCGGGCGATCATCCGCAGCCAGGGCGGCGCCCAGAAGGCCAAGGAGGACGCCGCCGCCGACGCGATGGCCGCCGCGGCCCCTCGCGCCGCGGAATAGCCTCGGCGGGCCCGTCGGACACGCAGACCGGCGCGCCGCCGCCCCCGCCGAGGGGGTGGCGGCGCGCCGGTCTGCTTGCCGAATCGCCGATTTTGTCCGAATCAGTTCCTATCCTGGCCGGACTATGGTGCGGCAACTCGGAGAACTCGAGAACGACATCATGACCAGGGTCTGGCAGTGGAACCGCCCGGTCACGGTTCGCGAGGTTCTGCAGGATCTGCGGACGGAACGCGATATCGCGTACACCACCGTGATGACGGTGCTCGACAAGCTGTACAGAAAGGGCTGGCTCCGGCGGGAACAGGTCGGCCGGGCGTATCGATATGAGCCGGTCTCCTCGCGCGAGGCGTACACCGCGGCGCTGATGAACGACGCCTGGGCGACGAGCGACAATCCGGCGGCGGCGCTGGTGCACTTCTTCGGACTGATGTCGCCGGAGCAGCGCGAGGCGCTGCGGGACGCCCTGCGGGTGGCCGCCGTCCTTCCCGCGGAACCGCCGCGGCCCGGGACGGAACGGGGCACCGGGGAGACCGGCGGCGGCGCGGCACGATAACGTCCCGGCATGGAGGTCACCATCCGCCGGGCGCGGACCACCGATGTGCGGGCAGTACGGGCACTCATCGACGCCTACTCGCGCGACGGCATTCTGCTCGACAAGCCCACGGTCACCCTGTTCGAATCCGTTCAGGAGTTCTGGGTGGCCGAGCGCGACGACACCGGCACGGTGGTCGCCTGCGGTGCGCTGCACGTCATGTGGGAGGACCTGGCGGAGGTCCGCACGCTGGCGGTGCACCCCTCCTGCAAGGGCCTGGGCCTCGGACACCTCCTGCTGGAGAAGCTGCTGCAGACCGCGCGCTGGCTCGGCGTCCGTCGGATTTTCTGCTTGACGTTCGAGGTGGCGTTCTTCGCGAAACACGGTTTCGTCGAGATCGGGGAAACCGACGATCGTACGTCAGACCCGGCGGCCGTGGCCACGGAAGTCTATGAAGAACTCCTGCGCTCGTACGACGAAGGAGTCGCGGAGTTCCTGGACCTGGAGCGGGTGAAGCCCAACACCCTGGGCAACTCGCGCATGCTCCTGCGCCTCTGAGCGCGCCCTTGTGAGCCTTGCGGGACGCATCCCGATCGGGTAGGGGTTTGAGTTTTCCGGGAAAAGGCGGTTTCCTTTGCCTAGGCAATGGCTCGTTTACTCGGAAAGGGAAGCCCGTGGCACAGAGGGTGCAGGTCATTCTTGAAGACGATCTCGACGGCGGCTCCGCGGACGAGACGGTGATGTTCGCGCTGGACGGCGTTGCCTACGAGATCGACCTGAAGAGCGCCAACGCGGAGAAGCTCCGCGATCTGCTGGCGCCGTACGTGGACAAGGGCCGCAAGCAGAGCGGCCGCATCGCGGGGGCGCGCCGCAGCAGCGGTGCCGGTCGCGGCGCGGGCCGTTCGTCCGCCGCCGGCCCGGACACCGCGAAGATCCGCAGCTGGGCCAAGGAGCAGGGCCTGGAGATCAACGACCGCGGTCGCGTGCCGAGCGACATCAAGGCGAAGTACGACAAGGCGCACGCGTCCTGACCGGTGGCCGTGCGGCCGGGCCCGGGGCTCGCGCCCCGGAGCCGGCCGGGCCGGGTCGACCGGGGTCGCGCCGCGGCCGTCCGCCCGTTGTCATGGCAGGTGCATGATCGGCCGGTCCGATGACGGGCAGCGGGACGGCACCGGGCTGTGCAACGCTGGAGGAAGCGGAACGGCCCTGCGGGAAGCGTCCGACCGGCGCACCCCCGGGCCGATCGGCCGACGCCGGACGGTGGCGCCGGCGCCGGACCGTTGATGCGCCGTCATTCCCGCCGCGCCGACCGGCGCTCCGGGGGCCGGACTTCTCGCCAGGCGAACAGCGCCACCGGGGAAACAGCGCGAATCTCACCCCGAGACCGGGTATGAATGCAGGTGGGCGGGGTCGCAGGGCCCCGACCGGGCAGTTCGCGCGGCCGGCCGTCCCCTCAGCCGGAGCCTCTGTTCGCCGATGGCGTAGCGGCCATCAGGTGCATCGGGGCCCTCTGTGGGAACACCGTCTCCCAGCATCAGGTTGGGAATGGTGTCGGCTGGTCGCGCAGCATGATGTCCCCACGCGAGTGGGGTTGTCCGTGGGCCGCGCCGCTGAGCGGGACTAGCATGCGGAAGGACAGGGCGGGGACGGACCCCGAACTGGCCGACCGCTCTGAGGAGCGAAAACGATGTTCGAAAGGTTCACCGACCGCGCGCGGCGGGTTGTCGTCCTGGCTCAGGAAGAAGCCCGGATGCTCAACCACAACTACATCGGCACCGAGCACATCCTCCTGGGTCTGATCCACGAGGGTGAGGGTGTCGCCGCCAAGGCCCTGGAGAGCCTCGGGATCTCGCTCGAGGCGGTCCGGCAGCAGGTCGAGGAGATCATCGGCCAGGGGCAGCAGGCCCCGTCCGGCCACATCCCCTTCACCCCCCGGGCGAAGAAGGTCCTGGAGCTGTCGCTCCGCGAGGCCCTTCAGCTCGGCCACAACTACATCGGCACCGAGCACATCCTGCTCGGCCTGATCCGCGAGGGCGAGGGCGTCGCCGCCCAGGTCCTGGTGAAGCTGGGCGCCGATCTGAACCGGGTCCGGCAGCAGGTCATCCAGCTGCTCTCCGGCTACTCCGGCGGCGGCAAGGAGTCGGCGGCCGCCGGCGGCCCCGCCGAGGGCACTCCCTCCACCTCGCTGGTCCTCGACCAGTTCGGCCGCAACCTGACGCAGGCCGCCCGCGAGGCCAAGCTCGACCCGGTGATCGGGCGCGAGAAGGAGATCGAGCGGGTCATGCAGGTGCTGTCCCGCCGCACCAAGAACAACCCCGTGCTGATCGGCGAGCCCGGCGTCGGCAAGACCGCCGTCGTCGAGGGCCTGGCCCAGGCGATCGTCAAGGGCGAGGTCCCGGAGACCCTCAAGGACAAGCAGCTCTACACCCTGGACCTCGGCGCCCTGGTCGCCGGCTCCCGGTACCGCGGTGACTTCGAGGAGCGCCTGAAGAAGGTGCTCAAGGAGATCCGCACCCGCGGCGACATCATCCTGTTCATCGACGAGCTGCACACCCTGGTCGGCGCGGGCGCCGCCGAGGGCGCGATCGACGCCGCCAGCATCCTCAAGCCGATGCTGGCCCGCGGCGAGCTGCAGACCATCGGTGCCACCACGCTCGACGAGTACCGCAAGCACCTGGAGAAGGACGCCGCGCTGGAGCGCCGCTTCCAGCCGATCCAGGTCGCCGAGCCGTCGCTGCCGCACACCATCGAGATCCTCAAGGGCCTGCGCGACCGGTACGAGGCGCACCACCGCGTCTCGATCACCGACGCCGCCCTGGTCGCCGCCGCCACCCTGGCCGACCGGTACATCTCGGACCGCTTCCTGCCGGACAAGGCGATCGACCTGATCGACGAGGCCGGCTCCCGGATGCGCATCCGCCGGATGACCGCGCCGCCGGACCTGCGCGAGTTCGACGAGAAGATCGCCGAGGTCCGCCGCGAGAAGGAGAGCGCGATCGACGCGCAGGACTTCGAGAAGGCCGCCTCGCTGCGCGACGACGAGAAGCAGCTGCTCACCGCGAAGGCCAAGCGGGAGAAGGAGTGGAAGGCCGGCGACATGGACGTCGTCGCCGAGGTGGACGAGGAGCTCATCGCCGAGGTCCTGGCCACCGCCACCGGCATCCCGGTCTTCAAGCTGACCGAGGAGGAGTCCTCCCGCCTGCTGCGCATGGAGGACGAGCTGCACAAGCGCGTCATCGGCCAGAAGGACGCCATCAAGGCGCTCTCCCAGGCCATCCGGCGCACCCGTGCGGGCCTCAAGGACCCGAAGCGCCCCGGCGGCTCGTTCATCTTCGCCGGTCCGTCCGGTGTCGGTAAGACGGAGCTGTCCAAGACGCTGGCGGAGTTCCTCTTCGGCGACGAGGACGCGCTGATCGCGCTCGACATGTCGGAGTTCTCGGAGAAGCACACGGTCTCCCGGCTGTTCGGCTCCCCGCCCGGCTACGTGGGCTACGAGGAGGGCGGCCAGCTGACCGAGAAGGTGCGCCGCAAGCCCTTCTCCGTCGTCCTCTTCGACGAGGTGGAGAAGGCCCACCCGGACATCTTCAACTCGCTGCTGCAGATCCTGGAGGACGGCCGCCTGACCGACTCCCAGGGCCGCGTGGTCGACTTCAAGAACACGGTCATCATCATGACCACCAACCTCGGCACCCGGGACATCTCCAAGGGCTTCAACCTGGGCTTCGCGGCCACGGGTGACGCCCAGAGCGGGTACGAGCGGATGAAGGCCAAGGTCAGCGAGGAGCTCAAGCAGCACTTCCGGCCGGAGTTCCTGAACCGCGTCGACGACATCGTCGTCTTCCACCAGCTGTCCGAGGACGACATCATCCAGATCGTCGACCTCATGATCGCCAAGGTGGACCAGCGTCTGAAGGACCGCGACATGGGTCTCGAACTCAGCGTCGAGGCCAAGAAGCTGCTGGCGAAGAAGGGCTACGACCCGATCCTGGGCGCCCGCCCGCTGCGCCGGACGATCCAGCGCGAGATCGAGGACCACCTGTCCGAGAAGATCCTCTTCGGCGAGCTGCGCGCCGGCCACATCGTGGTCGTCGGCACCGAGGGCGAGGGCAAGGACGCGAAGTTCACCTTCCGCGGCGAGGAGAAGTCGCCGGTGGCCGACACCCCGGCGGCCGCGGTCTCGACCTCCGGACCGGACCTGACCAAGTAACCGGTCGTACGTAAAAGGACTCGGCCCCGACGGAACGTCGGGGCCGAGTCCTTTTCAGTTTTAAAACTGTTTAGACATCCATAACCTGTGATTTCGCCCCGTCAGAGCCCCCGGCGGGGCGTCGTGCCGCTCGTGCGGGTGCGATGGATGCCCCAACTGCGGGCCCTGCTTTACTCTTGACTGCTCGTCAGTTGATCACAGCTGCCGGAGGATAGCGTTGTGATCATGCATGGTCAAGGTCTTTCTTTTTGACCGGGGCTTGGATCAAATGTCGTCCACCTGTCTTTCATTGGTTCGCCGGCGGGCCAAGAGCCGAGCCGGCAAGGGGAGGACGTCACCACGTTGAAGATATCCAAGAGGGCCGCTGCGGCCACTGCTGCCATCGCGGTCACGGCCGCGCTCGGCACGGGCCTGCTGCCCGGGACGGCCACCGCCGCCACGCCGGCCCCTGTCTCGCACGACCCTGCCGATGCGCAGGCGCTCAAGGTCGACCACGACCTGCCGGGCCCGCTGACCGCCAAGGTCGAGGCCGAGCAGAAGGCCGCCACCGAGCAGCTCCTGGCGGGCACCGCCAAGATCGAGAAGCACGGCAGCAGCACCTCCGTGAAGCTGGGCCGCGACAAGTACGTCGAGCTGGCCCGTGAGCGCACGGACAAGATCTTCACCATCCTCGTCGACTTCGGCGACCAGGTGGACAACACCACCACCACCCCGGACGGCAAGGTCAAGTACGGCGGCCAGCCCGGCCCGGCGCACAACCTGATCGCCCAGCCGGACCGCAGCAAGGACAACTCCACTGCCTGGCAGGCCGATTACAACCAGGCCCACTACCAGGACATGTACTTCTCCAAGACCGGCGACTCGCTGAAGACCTTCTACGAGAAGCAGTCCTCGGGCCGCTACTCGGTCGACGGCCAGGTCACCGACTGGGTGAAGGTGCCGTGGAACGAGGCCCGTTACGGCTCGGACTACTGCGGCGCACACGTCTGCAACAACGCGCAGGACCTGATCCGCGACGGCATCAACGCCTGGGTCGCCGACCAGAAGGCCAAGGGCCAGACGGACGAGCAGATCAAGGCCACCATCGCGCAGTACGACCAGTGGGACCGGTACGACTACGACCACGACGGCAACTTCAACGAGCCCGACGGTTACATCGACCACTTCCAGATCGTGCACGCCGGTGAGGACCAGTCCGCCGGCGGCGGCGTCCAGGGCACCGACGCGCTCTGGGCCCACCGCAGCTACGTCTACGGCGCCCAGGCCGGCAAGACCGGCCCGGACAACAACAAGCTCGGTGGCACCCCGGTCGGCACCAGCGGCCTCTGGGTCGGCGACTACACCATGCAGCCCGAGAACGGCGGCCTCGGTGTCTTCGCCCACGAGTACGGCCACGACCTCGGTCTGCCGGACCTCTACGACACCACGGGCAAGGACGACAACTCGGTCGGCTTCTGGTCGCTGATGTCCTCCGGTTCCTGGCTGGGCGACGGCAAGTCGTCGATCGGCGACAAGCCGGGCGACCTCGACGCCTGGAGCAAGCTGCAGCTCGGCTGGCTGAACTACGACAAGGCCAGCGCCAACAAGCTGTCCTTCCACTGGACCGGTCCGGCGGAGTACAACAGCAAGCGCCCGCAGGCCGTCGTGGTCGACCTTCCGAACAAGACGGTCACCACCGAGATCAACACCCCGTTCGCGGGTGCGAACGAGTGGTGGAGCGGCAGCGCGGACGACCTGAACGTCTCGCTGGTGCGTGACGTCGACCTGACCGGCAAGACCTCGGCGACGCTGACCGCCAAGGCCTGGTACGACATCGAGCAGGACTACGACTACGGCTACGCCGAGGTCTCCACCGACGGCGGCGCCCACTGGACGGCCGTCGACGGCACCTTCAACGGCACCCCGCTGCAGAAGGACGGCGCCGACGCGCCGGGCCTCACCGGCAACTCGGGCGGCAAGTGGGGCGACCTGTCCTACTCGCTGAACGCCTACGCCGGCAAGGCCGTCAAGGTCCGCTTCCACTACACCACCGACGGCGGCCTGCACATGAAGGGCCTCGCGCTGGACAACATCGCGATCAACGCCGACGGTGCCGCGCTGTTCAGCGACGACGCGGAGCAGGGTGACAACGGCTGGACCGCCACCGGCTTCTCGCGGATCACGGGCAAGTTCTCCAAGGATTACGCCCAGCACTACATCGTCGAGAACCGTCAGTACGTGTCCTACGACACCACGCTGAAGACCGGTCCGTACGTGTTCGGTTCCGCGGCCCGCCCGGACTGGGTGGACCACTACCAGAACCAGAACGGCATCCTGATCTGGCTGTGGGACACCTCGCAGTCCGACAACAACGTGACCGACCACCCGGGCTCCGGCCTGATCCTGCCGGTCGACTCGCACCCGACCCCGATCTCCTGGGCCGACGGCACCCTGATGCGCCCGCGCATCCAGGGTTACGACTCGCCCTTCGGGTTCGAGCGCACCGACGGCCTGCAGCTGCACCGTGCCGACGTGCTCACCACGATCCCGAGCGCGGCCGGCGTCACCACCTTCAACGACCACACCAAGAAGTACTGGGACGAGAAGACCCCGTACTCCAGCGTGAAGGTGCCGGACACCCACACCGCGATCGACGTGCTGTGGAACAGCTCCAACAAGCTGGAGACCATCCTGATGGTCCGCCCGGCCTTCTGATCGGCACCTTCGGGTACTGACGGTTGACACTGCGTCGGCCCGGTTCCTCCGGCGGGAGGAACCGGGCCGACGTGCGTTCCGGCCCGTGGCGTCAGAGCAGTGCCAGCAGGGCCGCCATCGCCTTGCCCACGTCCTCGGACGTCCACTCCAGGGCGGCGGCGCCCACCGTCACCTCGGTCATCGCGAGGCCGGGGGCCCCCGGCTCGTCCCAGTAGTGGAACAGCGCGATGCCCTGCTCCTCCGCGAGCCGCAGGGTGGCCTCGGTGAGGGCGTCCGCGGTGTGCGGCAGCCAGAGCCGGAACTGGTGGGTGTGCGGCGGCGACGGGTCGATCCGGGCGCCGGGCACCTCGGCCAGGGCCGCGGCGACCGTCCTGGCGTGCGCCACGTACCGCGGCAGGCGCGGGAGTTCGCGCTCCAGCCCGACGAGCGCGGAGAGCGCCGCGGGCCACTGCTGGAAGAGCTTCCCGCCGTACCGGTGCTGCCACACCCGGGCCTCCCGGGCGAAGGCCTCGTCACCGGCCAGCAGGGCGCCGCTGAGGCCGCCCAGCGACTTGTAGCAGGAGACGTACACCGAGTCCGCCAGCGCGGCGATCTCCGGCAGCGGGCGCCCGAGGTGGACGGTGGACTCCCAGAGCCGGGCGCCGTCGAGGTGCACCCGGGCGCCGAGTTCGCGGGCGGCGGCGACCGTCTCCACCAGCTGCTCCCAGGCGGGCAGCACGAACCCGGCGTCGCGCAGCGGGAGTTCCACCATCAGGGTGCCGAACCGCTCCTCACAGGTGTGGAGTTCGGCCGGGGTGGGCAGCCGCGGCGCGGTGGTCGGCCAGACGGTGTGCAGACCGGTGAGCCGGGTGAGGGCCCGCCGCTCGTGCAGCTCCGGGTGGGCGAGCGGGTGCATCGCCACCATCGGGCTGCCGGTGCGCTCCGCCCAGTACCGCAGGGCCACCTGCTGCGCCATGGTGCCGGTCGGGAAGTAGACGGCGGCCTCCCGGCCCAGCAGGGCCGCCACCCGCCGCTCCAGGGCGCGGACCACCCCGTCCCCGTACACGTCGGGCCGCTCGTCGAGGTCGTGGACCCCTTCCGCGTCGGCGGCGAGCGACGCCATCCGCTCGCGCAGGCTGACCGGTCGGCTGCCCGAGAGCAGCCGGCCGCAGGACCGGAATGCGGCGTACCGCCGCTGCTGGAGTTCCTCGTTCACGGTCAGATCTTCGCCCGGACCCGTGCCCGCCGTCCCGGTCGGCGCGACCGGTCGGCACGAGAACGACGGAAATGTGCCGTGCCGCTCCGCCCGCGACCGCCCGCGACCGCCCGCGACCGCCCGCGACCGCTCGGGACCGTGCGTGACCGCCCGGACGCGCGGCCGGCGCGGGCCGTGAGGGGCGTCACGATTGGCGGCCGCGGGGCGGGGTACCGCGGGTGGCAGTGGTCACAGGGCAGGGGCCCGGTACGAGCGCGGGTAGTAGCGGGCGGGGCCGGTGCGGCCGGGTGGGGCGGGCCGATCGTCGAAGGCCCGGTGTCCACCACGACGGGCCGTCGTAGGTCACACCGTTTGGGTACGTCCGGAGATGCGACTACACCGGAGTGGTCCCCGCCAGGGAGCCGTGCGGCTCCGCTGCGCACCGCCCCCTTCCGCGAGGTCCAGCCACCATGCCTTCGTTCTCCGACGCCACCCGTCGCATCGTCCGCACGGCCTCCGCCGGCACCGCCGCGGCCCTGCTCAACGCCCGTTCGCTGTCCGCCCGCGCCCTGAACGGCGGGCTGAACGGGAAGCTGCCGGGCACCTCAGCGGGCTCGCTCTCGGGTGTCCGGGCGGCGGCCTCGCCGGTGCTGGGGAACCGGGCGAAGGTGGCCTCGGGCGGCGTCGCCGCGCTGGCGCTGGGCGCCCTGCTGCTGCCGGGCCACGCCGCGGCGCAGACGACCGTCCACCCGACGGTGCCGGGCAGCTCGGTGTTCACCGCGTCCGCCGCGCCGCAGCAGGAGAACCGGGCCGTGCAGGTGGCCGCGCCGAGCACCTACAAGCAGCCGCGCTCGGTCTCCTCGCAGGACTCCGTCGCGGTGGCGCACAACCTCGCCCAGCCGCCGGCCGAGCAGCCGCAGCCCGCCGCCCAGCCGCAGCCGGAGCAGGCGCAGGCGCAGCCCGCCCAGCAGGCGCAGCCGCAGCAGCAGCAGCAGGCGCAGCCTGCCCAGCCCGCCCCGGCGCCGGCCCCGGCGCAGCCCTCCTGGTCCTCCCCCGCGCCCGGCGCGCCGACCAGCAACCCGTACCACAAGACCAACCACAGCTACGCGGCCGGCTTCCACACCGGTGTGGACTTCGCCGTCCGCCCGGGCACCCCGCTGGTCTCGGTGGGTGACGCCACCGTGGTGTCGGCCGGCTGGGCCGGCGCGTACGGCAACCAGGTCGTGCTGAAGCTGTCGGACGGCCACTTCGCCCAGTACGCGCACATGTCGAAGCTCGGCGTGCACGCGGGCCAGAAGGTGCACGCCGGTGACCGGGTCGGCCTGTCCGGCAACACCGGCAACTCGACCGGCCCGCACCTGCACTTCGAGATCCGCACCGCGAACCGGTACGGCGCGGTGATCGACCCGATCAAGTACCTCTCGGCGCACGGCGCGACGAACTTCTGATCGCACCCCTCGCGGGAGGACCGGCCGCCGGGGCCGCCGTCAGGAGGCGGCCGCCCCGGCGGCCGCCGTTTCGCCGGCCGAGATGCCGGACGCTATCTCCAGGGCGAGTTCGACGGCCGCCGCCATCGCCTCCGGGAGGGTGGCCGGCGGGGCCTCGGCGCAGGCACCGGTGTGCTCGCCGGGCTCGCCGTGGTCCTGCTTGAGCAGGAAGAACGCCGAGTTGATCGAGAAGAGCGCCACGGTGGCGCGCAGCCGCTCCCGGAAGGTCGCGCCCGGGCCCTGGATGAGCCCGATCATCGCCAGCATCCGGTCCTTGAACTCGGAGCCGGCCGCGGAGTCCCGCAGGGCGGGCTGGTTCTCGTGGAAGAAGCGGAGCAGCGGCGCGCGGTCGGCCATGCCGGCGGCGAAGCGCCGGACCAGCTCGTCGCGGACCTCCGGCGACCAGGGCCGGTCGCGGCCCCAGGCGATCGCCTCGTCTATCGGCGCGGCCATGGATTCGACGATGCCGTGGACGATGTCGTCCTTGGTCTTGAAGTGGTAGTACAGCGCGGCCTTGGTGACGCCGAGGCGGTCGGCGATCTCGCGCAGCGAGGTCTTCTCGTACCCCTGTGAGGCGAAGAGTTCCAGGGCCACCTCGATGATGCGCGCTCGGGTGTCGCTGCGGGGGCTCTGGGTCGTACTCATCGCTGGGTTGCCTGCCTCGTGGCTGCGGTGGGTGGCGGTGGCGCTCCGGCTCCGGCGCACCTCCAGGGTCCATTCTCCCTGCCCGGGGGCGGTCCGCCGAAACCGGCTTGACGTCCGGCTGGGGGACAACTTACCGTGCGACCCGACCGATAACTAGCCGGTCGACAAGTAAGTAAGCCGCGGACCACGCGGCCGAGCCGCTCCCGGGGAGATTCTCGATGTCACACCAGCAGGTAGAAAAAGCTGCGGACGGTCCCGCAGCCGACGCCGCGGGGGCGGTCGACGCCCTCCCCCGCTCGCCGCGCGAGATCCGGCTGGTGATGATCGGCCTCGTCGTCGCGATGCTGCTCGCCATGCTCGACAACCTGATCGTCGGCACCGCGATGCCGACCATCGTCGGTGAGCTCGGCGGCGCCGAGCACCTGTCGTGGGTGGTCACCGCCTACACGCTGGCGACCGCGGCCTCGACCCCCGTCTGGGGCAAGCTCGGCGACATGTTCGGCCGCAAGGGCACCTTCGTCCTGTCGATCGCGATCTTCCTCGCGGGTTCGGCGCTGTCCGGCCTGTCCGGCTCGATGGGCCAGCTGATCGCCTTCCGCGCCGTGCAGGGCCTCGGCGCCGGTGGCCTGATGGTCGGCGTGATGTCGATCATGGGTGCGCTCGTCCCGCCGCGCGACCGCGGCAAGTACCAGGGCATGTTCGCCGCGGTGATGGCGCTCGCCACCATCGGCGGCCCGCTGATCGGCGGCTTCATCACCGACCACCTGAGCTGGCGCTGGACGTTCTACATCAACCTGCCGCTCGGCGTGCTCGCGTTGGCCTTCATCGTGATCACCCTGAAGCTGCCCACCGTCCGCTCCACCGCGCGGATCGACTACCTGGGCGCGCTGCTGCTGACCGTCGGCATCACCTCGCTCGTCCTGGTCACCACCTGGGGCGGCTCGGAGTACGCCTGGGGCTCCAAGCAGATCCTGGGCCTCGGCGCGCTCGGCGTCGCCTCGCTGATCGGCTTCTGCTACGTCGAGCAGCGGGTCGAGGAGCCGATGCTCCCGCTGACGCTCTTCAAGAACCGCAACTTCGCCCTGGTCTCGGTGATCGGCTTCATCGTCGGTTTCGCGATGTTCGGCGCGGTGACCTTCCTGCCGCTCTACCAGCAGACGGTGCAGGGCGCCTCGGCGACCAACTCCGGCCTGCTGCTGATGCCGATGATGTTCGGCATGCTGGTGATCTCGCTGGTGGTCGGTCAGGCCATCACCAAGACCGGCAAGTACCGGATCTACCCGATCATCGGCACCGCGGTGATGGCGGGCGGCTCGCTGCTGCTCTCCACCCTCGGCACCGAGACCAGCCGGTTCACCTCGGCCTGCTGGATGGTCGTGCTGGGCGCCGGCATGGGCTTCCTGATGCAGGTGACCATGCTGGTCGCGCAGAACAGCGTCGAGCTCAAGGACATGGGCGTGGCCTCCTCCACCGCCACGCTGTTCCGCACCATCGGCGGTTCGATCGGTGTGGCGCTCTTCGGCGCGCTCTTCACCCACCAGGTCACCGCGACCATGAAGGAGCGGCTCGGCGGCGCCGGCGGCGCGAGGAGCGCCAACCTCGGCCAGATGGGCCCCGAGGCGCTGCGCAAGCTGCCCGCGCCCGTCCAGGACGCCTACCACCACGCCGTCGCCAACGGCATGCACACCGTCTTCCTCTGGGGTGCCGTGATCAGCCTGGTCGCGGTCGCCGCGGCGGTCTTCCTGCGCGAGGTGCCGCTGCGCAGCGGCGCGGCGCAGAAGCCGGAGACGCAGCTCGAAGCGGTCTGATCCCCCTACGACGACGGGGCCCGCCCGGCACGTGCCGGGCGGGCCCCGTCCGTTGCTCCGGTCAGCCCGGCAGCCGGTAGACCCCCTGGGCCACCGGCTCGACCAGGCCGTCGGCGACCAGCCCGTCCAGGGCCCGGGCCCGCTGCACGGCGTCCGGCCAGACGGCGTCCAGCCGGGCCTGCGGCACCTCGCCGTGCGCCTCGCGCAGCACGGCCAGCAGCTTGCCGCGGACCTGGCGGTCGGTGCCCTCGTAGGTCTGCCCACGGCGGGCCGGGCCCTCGTAGGGCGGGCGGCCGGCCTTCTGCCAGGCGCAGTCGGCGAACAGCGGGCAGTCGGCGCACGCGGGTCCGCGCGCGGTGCAGACCAGCGCGCCGAGCTCCATCACGGCGACCGCCCAGGTCGCCGCCCGGTCGTCGCCCTCGGGCAGGTACGCGGCGGCGGTACGGCGCTCGGCGGCGGTGGTCGCCTGCGCCGGGTACTCCACGCCGGTCACCGCCCGGGCGAACACCCGGCGGACGTTGGTGTCCAGCACCACGTGGCGCTGGCGGAAGGCGAAGGAGGCGACGGCGGCCGCGGTGTACTCGCCGACGCCGGGCAGCGCCAGCAGCGCCGCGTGGTCCTCCGGCACCCGCCCGCCGTGCTGCTCGGTGATGGCCACCGCGGCGCCGTGCAGCCGCAGCGCGCGCCGCGGGTAGCCGAGCCGGCCCCACATCCGGACGGCCTCGCCGGGGGCGTCGGCGGCCAGCTCGGCCGGGGTGGGCCAGCGCTCCATCCAGGCCGCGTAGGCGGGCAGCACCCGCTTCACCGGGGTCTGCTGGAGCATGAACTCGCTGACCATCACCGCCCAGGGCGTGGCGGTCGAGTCCCGCCAGGGCAGGTCGCGGGCGTTGGCCTCGTACCAGCCGATGACGGCGGAGTGCAGCCGGGAGGGAGTGGCATTGATGGCAACCATGGCACTGCCGATCCTCCCACGCCGCCGGCGGCGGCCCGACCGGATCGCCCGGGCCGCCGGGGCCGCCGGGGCCGGGGCCGCCCGGGCTCAGAGGCCGAGGTCGTCCAGTTCCTTGAGCAGCGCGGCCCGCGGGCTCTCCGGCGGCGTGCCGGGCGCGGCCGCGCCCCGGGCGGCCACGGCGGCGGCGGACCCCGGCCCGGTGTCCGCCGCAGGCCCGGCGTCGGTGGCACCGGCGCGAACCGTCCGGGCGCCGCGGTCGCGCAGCAGCCAGGCGCCGAGCAGGCCGCCGACCAGTCCGCCGAGGTGCCCCAGCCAGCTCACGCCCGGGGTGCCCGGCACCGCGGTGGTGAGGATGTAGGCGAACGAGGCCGCCATCACCAGGCCGACCAGGCTGTCGATGAGGTTCCGGTCGATCACGCCGCGCAGCACCACGTAGCCGAAGTAGCCGTAGATCAGGCCGCTCGCCCCGACCGTCACCATCTGCTCGCTCTCGAAGAGCCAGACGGCGGCCCCGCTGGTGAGCGCCACCAGCAGGGTCAGGCCGAGGAACTTCTTCACCCCGCGGTAGGCGGCGAGGAAGCCGAAGACGAACAGCGGGCCCGAATTGCTCTCCACGTGCTGCCAGTTCACGTGCAGCAGCGGGGCCGCGAGGACGTCCGGGAGCCGCTCGGGCCGGTGCGAGCGGATGCCGAAGTCGAGGGTGAGCGCGTAGTCGCCGAGCCAGTTGGCCAGTTGCAGGGCCCACACCGTGCAGAGGAAGGCGAACATCACGAAGAACGCCCGCCGCGCCTCGGCGACGGTTCGGGCCGGGTCGGATTCGGTGCGCTGCACGGTCGCCATGACGCGACTATAGGGGGCGGCCAGGGGCCGGGACAGGCCTCCGGAGCGGCCGGAAAGGCCCTCGCCCGTCCGGAGCAAATGGCGGATCATGTGAAGGAAGTGATCCCCGTACAGTGTTGATGCATCAACGGGTGCACACAGTCTCGTAGAGTTTGCGCGTGCCCTCTCTGCGTCAACCCGTGGGACCGTTGCCCGCCTCGATCTACTGGCGACGGCGTCTTGTCGTGCTCGTCGCGCTGGCCGTCGTCGCGGCGCTGGTGATCTGGCTCCTCACCGGATCGGGCGACGGCGGCGGCCAGGGGCAGAAGAAGACCTCGCAGGCCGCCCCGGTCCAGTCGATCACGCCCGGCGCCAGCCCCTCCGGCTCGGCCATCACCTCGCGCCCCGGCGGCACCGGTGGTACGGGCGGCGGTGCCGCGGCGGCCGGTGGCACCGGCGCCTCCGGCGGAGACGTCAGTCTCTCCACCGGCGGTACGGGCGGCGGCAGTTCGGACGGCGCCGGCAGCACCGCGGGCGGCACGGACGGCTCCGCGGCGGGCGGCACCGGCAGCGGCACGGGCGGCGGCCAGCCACCGACCAACACCCCCGACGTGATGGCCCTGCCGGCCTGCGCGGCCTCCCAGGTCTCGCTGGAGCTGGCGAGCGGCCTCAACTCGTACACCGTCCAGGTCAAGCCGAGGTTCTCGCTGACCGTCCGCAACACCTCGGACACCGGCTGCCGGGTGGACCTCGGCCGCACGGCGTCGACGCTGACCGTCACCGCCAGCAACGGCGAGCGGGTCTGGTCCTCGGGCGACTGCCCGGCGAACCGGCAGGCCACCTGGGTGCAACTGGCCGCCGGGGCGGGGCTGACCGAGAACTTCACCTGGAGCCGCAACCGCAGCAAGCCGCAGTGCGCCTCCGCCGACGGCACCGCGGCCGGCGCCGGCAACTACCTCGTCCAGGCGGCCCTGGCCGGCCCGGCCGGCGGCCCGGTCTCGGCCCGGACCTCCATCCGCCTGGAGGACTGAACCACCGGTACCGCAACGGCCCGTCCCCGACACCTCGGGGGCGGGCCGTTGCGCACGGTCGCGGGCACCCGGTGCGGCAGTTTTCGGCCGGCCCGGCACCGCGCGGTGTGACGGGCGTGTGTCGGCCGTCCGACGCGGCGTCACCGGCGGGTGTCGGCGGCGGCGGTGCGCCCCGGTACGTCCCGGTTCGCAGGCCCGAATGCTGCACGCCTGTGTGAAGCCTGTGCGGTGTCGGGAAAGCCTCTTTGACGCGGACCTGCCGGACGGCAGAGTGGTGGCAGCAGCCGGCCCGTCCGCCCCACCGGACGGGCCGGTGGTGCTCCCGCCCCGCGGCGGGGCCGGGGGCGTCAGACGTAGCGTTCGAGGATCGACGACTCGGCCAGCCGGGAGAGCCCCTCGCGCACCGAGCGGGCCCTGGTCTCGCCGACGCCCTCGACCGTCTGCAGGTCGTCGATGCTGGCCGCCAGCAGCTTCTGCAGCCCGCCGAAGTGCTCGACCAGCCGCTCGATCACGGTGTTCGGCAGGCGGGGCACCTTGGCGAGCAGCCGGTAGCCGCGCGGCGAGACCGCCGAGTCCAGCGACTCCAGCGAGCCCGAGTAGCCGAGCGCCTTGACCACCGTCTGCAGGTCGAGCAGCTCGGCGTGGGTGAGCGCCTCCAGGTCGGCGAGCACCTCGGTGACCGTCCGGCCCCTCTTCGCGGCCCGCTCGGGGAAGTAGTCCCGGGCGACGAGCTCGCGCTCCGGCTCCACGCCGGCGATCAGCTCGTCCAGTTGCAGCGAGAGCAGCCGGCCGTCGGTGCCGAGCTCCAGCACGTAGCCGGCGATCTCGGCGGCGATCAGCCGGACCATCTCCAGCCGCTGGACGACCGCGGCCACGTCGCGGACGGTCACCAGGTCCTCGATCTCCAGCGCGGAGAGCGTGCCGGCGACCTCGTCCAACCGGAGCTTGTACCGCTCCAGGGTGGCCAGCGCCTGGTTGGCGCGGGAGAGGACGGTGGTGGAGTCCTCCAGCACCCGGCGGCTGCCGTTGACGTACATCGCGATCAGCCGCATCGAGTGCGAGACGGCGACCACCGGGAACCCGGTCTGCCGGTTCACCCGCTCGGCGGTGCGGTGGCGGGTGCCCGTCTCGTCGGTCGGGATGGCGGAGTCGGGCATCAGGTGCACGCCGGCCCGGACGATCTTGGTGATGTCCTTGTCCAGGATCACCGCGCCGTCGAGCTTGCAGAGCTCGCGCAGCCGGGTGGCGGTGAACTCGACGTCCAGCACGAAACCGCCGGTGCAGAGCGACTCCACGCTCTTGTCGAAGCCGAGCACGATGAGCCCGCCGGTGTTGGCCCGCAGCACGCGCTCCAGGCCGTCCCGCAGCGCCGTGCCGGGCGCGATCGCACTGAGGGAGGCCCGCAGCAGGGCCTCCTCGCGGGGGGACCTGTCCGCCCGGTCGCTGGCTGCCACGTGACTCCTCCGGTCGAGCCGGACCGCGTGGCGCGGCACCCGACGGTCTCTCGCTTATTACTGCACCGATTACCGATTGCCCATTAGACAGGGCAAAGTCTAACTGCGTGCGGCAATAGCGGGGCCGGAGTCAGTCGAGTTCGTCCGCCCCGACCGGCTCCCAGCCGTCCATCAGCTCCTCCGGGTGGGCCGGGACGTAGGCCTGCAGGGCCGCCCGGGCCGGGTCGCCGGCACCGCCGCGGGGGGCGGCGACCGGCGGGGCGGACGGCTCCTGGCGGGGCCGCGCGGGCCGGCGGCGGCCCGGGATCGCCCGCAGCGCCTCACCGATGTCCGACACCTCCACCACCTTCATCCCCGGCGGCACCTTGCCCGGGTCCGGCGGGACGAGCGCGTGGGTGAAGCCCAGCCGGTGCGCCTCGGCGAGCCGGCGCTGCACGCCCGTCACCCGGCGCACCTCGCCCGCCAGGCCGACCTCGCCGATGGCGACCAGGTTGCTCGGCAGCGGGGTGTCGGAGGAGGAGCTGGCCACCGCCAGGGCGATGGCGAGGTCCGCGGAGGGCTCGGTGAGCTTCACGCCGCCGACCGTCGCGGTGTAGATGTCCTGCTTGCCCAACTTCACCCCGCCGTGGCGCTCGACGACCGCCAGGATCATCGCGATGCGCGGCGACTCCAGGCCGGAGGTCGTCCGGCGCGGCGAGGGGATCTGCGAATCCACCATCAGCGCCTGCACCTCGGCGACCAGCGGGCGCCGGCCCTCCAGGGTGACGGTCAGGCAGGTGCCCGGCACCGGCTTGTCACGCCTGGTCAGGAACAGCCCGGACGGATCGGCGAGGCCCGCGATCCCCTCGTCGTGCAGCTCGAAGCAGCCGACCTCGTCGGTCGCCCCGTAGCGGTTCTTGACCCCGCGGATGATCCGTAGCCGGGCGTGCCGGTCGCCCTCGAAGGACAGCACCACGTCGACCAGGTGCTCCAGCAGGCGGGGGCCGGCGATCTGGCCGTCCTTGGTGACGTGGCCGACCAGCAGGGTCGCCATGCCGCGCTCCTTGGAGGCCCTGATCAGCGCGTTCGCCACCTCGCGGACCTGGGCCGGGCCGCCGGGCGCGCCGTCCAGCTCGGCGGAGGCGATGGTCTGCACCGAGTCGAGGATCAGCAGCCCCGGGTTCACCGCCTCGATGTGGCCGAGCACCGCCCCGAGGTCCGACTCGGCGGCCAGGTAGAGGTGCTCGGAGAGCGCGTTGATCCGGTCGGCACGCAGCCGGACCTGGCCGGCCGACTCCTCGCCGGTGACGTACAGCGTGCGGTGCCGGTCGCTCGCGGCCTTGGCGGCCACGTCCAGCAGCAGGGTGGACTTGCCGACGCCGGGCTCGCCCGCGAGCAGCACCACGGCACCGGGCACCAGGCCGCCGCCGAGCACCCGGTCCAGCTCCGGCACGCCGGTGGTGCGGGCCGTCGCCACCTGGCCGTCGACCTGGCCGATCGGCTTCGCCGGGGAGCTGACCGGGCCGGCCGCGGTCGTCCGCAGCGGGACGGCGCCGTACTCCTCGACGGTGCCCCAGGAGTTGCACTCCGGGCAGCGGCCCACCCACTTGGGGAGCTGGTTGCCGCACTCGGTGCAGCGGTACGCCGGGCGCGGCTTGGCGGTGGTCTTGGTGCGGGCTGCCATGCGGCCAACCGTAGCCGGTGGGTCCGACAACGCGGGCCGGGCCGGTCCGCGGCGGCCCGGCCGGCCCCGATGCGCGGGGGGGCACGGGGCATCCGGACGGCGTGCGCGGGCCGGATGCGCGCGGGGTCACGGGTGGGCCGGTGCTGTTACCCGAAAGAAGTACAAGCGCCGGGAAACCACCGGACCGGGCGAATCCCGTCCCTACCGTCGGATCCGTGACGAGCTTGCTTGAGAGCCCGGTGGCCTCCGCCGGGGCACCGGTCCTGCACGCCTACGGGCAGCACGTGGACGGCCTGTTCACCTACTGCCTCTCCGTCCTGTGCGAGCACGACGCCGCCGTGGCCGCCGTCGCCGAGGTCCGCGACCTGGCGCTGCGGCACGGCGGCCGGCTCGCCGAGCCGGCGCTCCGCCGGGCCTGGCTGTACGCCCTGGCCCGGCACTGCTGCCTGCGCCGCCTGGAGTCCGGGGCCGAGGCCGCCTTCACCGGCGCCCCCGTGCGCGAGCCCGCGCCGCCGACCGGCACCCGGTCCGGTCCGCCCGCCCCCGCCCCTGTCGCTGTCCCTGCCGGGAAGGTGCGCGCCGGACGGGCCGGGGCGGGCGGACGGACCGCGGGCGCGGCGAAAGCCCCGCGCGCCGCGGGCGGCGCGCGCACGACGGCCACGGGAACCGGCACCGCCACCGGCACGGGCACGACCGGCGCGGGCGGGATCGGCCCGGCCCGCGCGGCCGGGGCCGCCGTGCTCGCCCAGCGCCGCGAGGAGCTGGCCCGGCTGGCCTGGCCCGAGGCGGCCGGCACCGGCCCCGAGCAGCGCGAGGCGCTGGAGCTGGCGGTCCGTCACGGGCTGGCGCCGGAGGAGGTGGCGGCCGTGCTGGCCGTACCGCTGCCGGCCGCCGAGGAGCTGCTGGAGACGGCCGCCGCCGAGGTCGGGCGCACCCGCGCGGCCCTGCTGGTGCTCGCCGCGGGCGGCTGCCCGGAGCTCGCCCAGCTCGGCGGGGCGGGCGCGGAGGGCCGCAGCGGCTGGGTGCTCGGCCCGGCACTCCGCCGCGAGCTGGTGCAGCACGTGGTGGACTGCCCGACCTGCCGCGGCACCACGGAGCGGGTGGCGGCCGAACCGCAGCCCGGTCCGGCCGGCCTGGCGGACACGGCGGGGCTGCCGCTGCTGCCGGCGCCGGTGACGGTGCGGGTGGCGACCACCGCGGCCCAGGTCCCGGGCGGGGCCGCGGGCGCGGCCTTCCTGGCGGGCGCCGCGGCCGGCCGGCGGCTGGCCGCCGCACCCGGCCAGGGGCCCGCGGCGATCCGCTTCGACCAGCGGGGCTTCCCCCGGCACCGGGCCCCCTCCGCGAGGCTGGCGGTGGTCCGGCAGCGGGTGGTGACCACCGGTGTCCTGGCGGCCGTCCTGACGGCGCCGGTGGTGGCGCTGTGGGCGGCGTACCGCGGTGGCGGCGAGGGTGTCGGGTCGGCCTCGCCGGTCTCCTCCGTCCGGGTGGACTCACCGGGGCTCTCCCCGGACGCGTCCGGGGAGGAGCAGCCGACCGTGCCGGACGCCGTCGCCGACGGGAACGGTGCGGAGCAGGGCGAGGGCCTGCGACTGGCGGGGGCGTCGACTGCAGAAACGTTGCTGCCCGTGGTCGAGGGTGCCGCCGTCCCGGTGCCCTCGCACGGCTCCCGCAAGCTGGCCGCGGCCGAGGTCGCTCCCGCGGCACCGACGCCGCCCGCCCGGCCGGGGCAGCTCTCCGTGGAGGCCAGCGAGTGGGGCAACCGCACGGTGATCACCCTCACCAACTCCGGCGGTACCGGCATCCACTGGCACGCCGTGGTCGAGGTGGGCTGGCTGCGGCTCAGCCGGGACGAAGGCACCCTGGAGCCCGGTCAGCGGATCACCGTGACGGTGACGGTGGACGAGGAGCGCGTCCCGGTCGGGCACTGGACGGCGAGGATCGCGCTGCCGCCGTCGGAGGCCGTGGTGACCCTGGAGGGTGGGCCCGTCCAGCGCGGCGGGCAGCCCGACGGCCCGTCGGACAGCGGCTCGCCCGCCCCCGCCACACCCACCGGCACACCCGGCACGGGTTCGGGCGGCACCGGCTCCGGGGGCACCCCGTCCGGCGGCACCGGCTCGGGCGGCAGCTCCTCGGAGCCCGGCGGCAGCCGGAGTCCCGAGCCCGGCGGCACGGGCGGTAACGGCGGCACGAGCGGCAGTGGTGGGACAGGCGGGTCGGGCGGGACCGGGGGTGGGTCGGGCGGTGCGTCCGGTCCTGCCGGTGACCCCTCTCCGCCGGCCGCCGAGGGCTCCGGTCCGGCGCACGGCAGCGATCCCGCACCGGGTCGGGACGCCGCCTCTCCGCCGCCCTCCGGCGGCGCCACCCCCTGATCCCAGCCCGGCCCCGGCCCTGACCGGACGGCCCCGGCCCCGGACGGCCCCGGCCCGCCGTCCGGTCAGGGCTGCGCGGCCCCGGTCCGCCGTCCGGTGTCGTCCACCGCGCGGTCCCAGACCGGGTCGACGGCGATCACCCGGAGCTGGTCGACGGTCAGCGGAGGGTCGGTGCGGCTGGCGGTCTCGCCGACCTCGGAGGAGTTCCACTCGGTGACCGAGACCCGCTTGCCGGAGGCGGTGGCGAGCAGGCACCACCAGGACTTGGCCCCGGTGTCGGCGTAACCGGACTTCCAGGTCATCAGGGCGGAGCCGTCCGGCAGCTCCGCCCGGCTGCAGGTCACCTCGGGGTGCTTCGGTTCGGGGCACGCGGTGGACTGCAGCACCGTCCGCACGGTGTCGCGCCAGACCGCCGTCCGGACGCCGGCCCGGCCGTGGCCGTCGTCCACGGTGATCTCCACCAGCGGCGCCGTTCCGGCCTCGGCGGAGCCGGCCGTCCCGGTGCCGCGGACGTCGACGATCCGCCAGCCGTCCAGGTGCGGTCTGAGGGCCGCCACCATCTCCTGGTCGGTCATCCCCGAGCCGGCGGCGGAGTCCGCCGCCGTCCGGTAGGACCGGCCGGGGCCGCCGGGGACGGTCGCCAGCAGGGCTCCGCCGCCCGCGATCACGGCCAGTGCGGCCGTCCCGCCGATCACGGAGGCGACCCGGCGGCGGCGCAGGGCCCGGCCGCGCTCCACGGCGCCGAGCACGATCTGCGGACGGTCGGCCAGGAAGCCGTCACCGGCCTCCCGGAAGAGCTGGACGAGCTCCTCCTCGGGGAGTGGCTCGGGTGCGTCGGACATGGCTGGTTCACCGTCTCTGCGGTCGGATCGGGTGGTTCTCGATGGTCGGACGGGGTGGTCGGACGGGAACGGTCGGGCGGCGCGGCGCTCGGGTGGGCACGGTCAGCGCAGGGCGAGGTCGGGGAGGGCGTCGCCGATCAGCGCCCGCAGCCGGGTGAGCGCCCGTGAGGTCTGCGTCCGGACGGCGCCCGGACTGGCCCCCAGCAGTTCCGCGGTCTCCTCGACGCTGACGTCCTCCCAGTAGCGGAGGACCAGGACGGCGCGGTCCCGCGGCGAGAGCCGGGCGAGCGCCTCGATCAGGGTGACCCGCAGCGAGGAGTCGCCGGCCGGGGCGGCCCGGTCCGGCAGGTCCCCGACCGGGCGCTCGGTGCTGCTGCGACGCCGGACGTGCGAGAGGAACAGGCGGTAGAGCACGCCCTGGGCGTAGGCCGCGGGGTTGTCGATCCGCTTGGTTCCGGGACGCCAGCCGCCGGTGCGCCAGACCGCGTACATCCGGCCGAGCGTCTCCTGGACGAGGTCCTCGGCGAGGTGGGTGTCGCCGCCCGTCAGCAGGCAGGCGGAACGGTAGAGATGGCTCGATCGGGTCGCCGCGAACTCCAGGAACTCGTCGTCCCTGGCGCCGCGTCCCGGTCCTCCCCCGGCCATGCCCGTCCCCACCTCCCCGCTGTGCGCTCCCTGCTGTGCGCTTCCTCCTGTAGGACGCGCCGGGGACGGCACGGCGTTACAGCCCGGGCCGCCCATTCTCCGGACGCCCGTTCGGGTGCGACGGGGCGGGCGGGTGCGGGGCAGGGCCGGGGCGGGGCTCAGGGGCCGGGGAGCAGCGGCGGCCGCTGCCAACGGCCGTCGAGGACGGTGGGCTCGGGGCCGTACACCCGCAGCACGGCCATGAAGGGCCCGGCCGGGACGGCCAGCCAGTTGGCCTGCTCCCGCGGGTCCTCGGGGCGTTCGTGGCGGAGCCGGAGGGTCAGGCCGCCGTCCTCGTCGGCGGTGAGGCCGGGGGTGCGGTCGCCGATCGAGTACCGGTCGACGGGGTGGTCGACGAGCAGTTGGTCGGGCAGTCCGTAGACGGTGACGGACCAGAAGTACCGGGTGGGCGGGCGGCCCCCGGGAGGGAAGCGGAGGAGGTAGGAGCGGACCGAGCCGTCTATCGGGCGGCCGCCCGCGCTGCCCGGGCCGTCCGCGCTGCCCGGGCCGTCCGGGCCGTCCGGGCCGTCCGGGTCGTCCTCGGTGGTCCAGGCGGTGTACCAGGCCTCCTCGACCGGCAGTCCGTACAGGCCGCGCAGCACACCGATCGCCCGGCCGAGGTGGTCGGTGCCGAGCTGGACCCTCGTCCCGAACAGGGCGGTGGAGTCGTGGCTCCCGGCCACCGCCGCGCCCAGCCTGGTCCGGGCGTCGGCGATTCCCCGGACCATCGCCCCGCGGATCTCCAGGGGCAGCGCGGCGGGTTCGAAGTCCCCGGTTCCGACGCCGAGTTCGGCGAGGCGGCGGCGCAGGTCGGCGTCGGCCGGCAGCACCGGGAAGAAGCCCAGCAGGAAGTCCAGGAAGGAGAAGAACTCCAGGCCGTCGAGGACCTCCTCGCGCCAGGCCGGCCAGACCGGGTCGGGCGCGGACGGCGGCGGTTCGGTGCCCAGGTGGGCGCTGAGCGGGCGCAGCCGGTAGCCGGCCTGGACCCGCTCCAGGGCGGGGACGTCCTCGGGCCCCGCCAGGTGGGTCCGTCCGACGATGCCGACCAGCCGGGTGTCGGCGTGTAGGACGCCCTCGAAGCCCTCGCCCGGAGTGTCGCGGTGGTCCGGGCCGAGGACGAGGTGGCGGCCGGCGCCGTTGCCGGTGGTGCGGGAGCCGACGAAGCCCACGTAGCAGGTGTCGAGGTCGTGCAGCGGCAGCACGTGGTAGCGGTCGGTGGCCGGGACCTCCAGCACCCACGGCTCGGCCCGCAGGTCGAGCCGGGCCAGCGAGTACGGGGTGTCGTTGTTGGGGGTGACGACGTCGGTGTTGGCCGGTGTGAAGGGGTGCGGGTAGTGGCGGAAGACGCCGAAGCCGCCGACGTAGCGGGGGTCCGCCTCGTCGACGGCCTGCGCGTGGAGCGTCCGGTAGTTCTCCAGCATCGGCAGCCCCCAGATCCAGGCCTCCGCCGCCGTGCCCCGCACCGTGGCCTCATCCACCAGGACCGGATTACCCATGCCGCCACACTCCCCTCGGACGAATCGGTACGAAGTGAGACCAATGACCCGTCGGCCCGGCCGGTGGCCGACGCCGCCGCCCGGTCCGCCAGGAGTGAACGCCCGTGTGCGGACGGACCGCGCCGGAGAGGGTCACCGGTATGAACATCCTCATCCTCGGCGGCTCGTCCTTCCTCGGCCGTGCCTACGTCTCCGACGCCCTCGCCCGCGGTCACCGGGTCACCACCTTCAACCGCGGCGTCACCGGGCCCGACCGGACCGGCGTCGAAGCCGTCCACGGCGACCGCACCAGAGCGGAGGACCTCGCCCGGCTCGTCGACGGCCGCAGCTGGGACGCCGTCGTCGACACCTCCGGCCAGCAGCCGCACGCCGTCGCGCAGGCCGCCCGGCTGCTGCGCGGCCGCGCCGGCCACTACAGCTTCGTCTCCTCGATCCACGCCTTCGCCGACTGGCCCGCCCGGCCGGTGGACGAGACCTCCGCCACCTTCGACTGCCCGGCCGACACCCCGCCGGACCAGCCCCCCGCCAACGCGCTGAAGGCCGGCTGCGAGCGGGCCGTGACGGAGCACTTCGGCGAGGACTCCACGCTGCTCAACTGCGGTCTGCTGATCGGTCCGCACGAGAACGTCGGCCGACTGCTCTGGTGGCTGGAACGGATCGCCCGCGGCGGGCAGGTCATCCTCCCCGGCGATCCGGAGCGCGCCATGCAGCTGATCGACGCCCGCGACTTCGCCGCCTTCGGACTCGGCCTGCTGGAGCAGGGCCGGACCGGCCGGTACGTCACCACCGGGCCGGCCGGCGGGACCACCATGGGCGCGATGCTGCGCGCCTGCGCCGAGGCCACCGGTGCCGACGCCGAGTTCGTGCCCGTCACCGACGGGGCGCTGCTCGCCGCCGGGGTCGCACCCTGGACGGAGCTGCCACTGTGGACGCCCGACGAGCCCGACTGGGCCGGCATCTGGCGGGCCGACACCTCCCGGGCCCGGGAGGCCGGCCTGCGCAACCGGACCGTCGAGGAGACCGTCCGCGACACCTGGGCCTGGATCGGGCGGCGCGGCCCCCGCGACGCCCCCTACACCCAGGGCGGGACGCCGCTGGGCATCGCCGAGGAGAAGGAGAAGGAGCTCCTCGCCGCCGCGGGGGCGGCCGGGGGCGCCTGACGGCCGCGGCCGCGGCCCGGTGCCGACGGTCCGCTCGTCAGTGGGAGCGCCGGGTGACGAGTTCGGCGAGGGCGAGCAGGTCGTCCGCCTCGGAGGGATCGGGGATGGCCTCGGCGAGGTGGGCGATGGCCGAGGCCATCCGTTCGCAGGACTCGCCCTGGGCCCAGCTGCGGCCCCCGGCCCGGTCGACCGCGGCGGCGGCCCGCTGCAGTTCGGCGACGTTGAGCGGACGGTCCAGTGCGTAGAGCGCGGCGAGCTCGGTCGCGGCGGCGGTGCCGCTGCTCAGCGCGTACACCACCGGCAGCGACTTCTTCCGGGCGGCGAGGTCGGCACCGACGGGCTTGCCGGTGACGGCCGGGTCACCCCAGATGCCGATGAGGTCGTCGATCAGCTGGAAGGCCAGGCCGATCTCCCGGCCGAAGGCGTCCATCACGTCGGCGACCGCCTCGCCCGCCCCGGCGTAGAGCGCGCCCACGGCGCAGGCGCAGCCGAGCAGGGCCCCCGTCTTGCCCTCGGCCATGGCCAGGCACTCCGCCAGGGTGACGTCGCTGCGCTGCTCGAAGGAGCAGTCGGCCTGCTGGCCGGCGCAGAGTTCGACCACGCAGTCCGCGAGCCGGCGGACGGCCGCCGGGGCGGCGGGGTGGGTGTCCTCGGCGAGGACGCGCAGGGCCAGGGAGTGCATGGCGTCGCCGGCCAGGATCGCCTCGGTGGTGCCGAACACCCGCCAGGCGGTGGGGCGGTGGCGGCGGGTGCGGTCGCGGTCGATGACGTCGTCGTGGAGGAGCGTGAAGTTGTGCACCAGCTCCACCGCGGCGGCGGCCCGGACGGCGGAGCCGGGGAGGCCGCCGGCCGCCTGGGTGGCGGCGAGCACCAGCGCCGGACGGATCGCCTTGCCGGAGCCGGTCGTGCCGGGCGTGCCGTCCGCCTCCCACCAGCCGAAGTGGTAGCCGGCGATGCGGCGCATCGAGCCCGGCAGGGTGTCGACGGCGGCGCGCAGGCCCGGGTCGACGGCGCTGCGGGCACGGGCCAGCACGTCGGCGGCCTCGTTCCCGTCGGTCTGGTCGCGTTCCGGCGCGAAGATCCCCATGGTGGTCCTCCCCCTCGGTGTGGCGGCGCGGGCGGCCGTGCGGCGCCGCCCGTGCCGTGGTGCTGTCTCCTGCTGCTGTCGTGCTCGCGTGCCCGTCGTGCAGGTGTGCCGCCCCGGCCGCGGCGGGTGTCCCGGATCAGCCGCGCGGGCCGTCCAGGACGACGTTCTCCAGGACGCCCACCGCGTCCGGGACGAGGATCGCGGCGGAGTAGTACGCGGTGACCAGGTAGGAGATGACCGCCTTCTCGTCGATGCCGGCGAACCGCACCGAGAGGCTCGGCTCGTACTCGTCCGGGATGCCGGTCTGGTGCAGGCCGATCGCCCCCTGCTTGTCCTCGCCGGTGCGCATGGCGAGGATCGGGCTGGTGCCGTCGGTGATCGGGATCTTGTTGCAGCTGAGGATCGGCACCCCGCGCCAGGCCGGCACCCGGCGGCCGTGGACCTCCACCGGGGCGGGGTACAGGCCGCGGCGGTTGCACTCGCGGCCGAAGGCGGCGATCGCCCGCGGGTGGGCCAGGTAGAACTTGGTGCCACGGCGGCGGCTGAGCAGGTTGTCCATGTCGTCGGGGGTGGGCGGGCCGGAGTGGGTCTGGATGCGCTGGCTGTGGTCCGCGTTGGCGAGCAGGCCGAAGTCGGGGTTGTTGACCAGCTCGTGCTCCTGGCGCTCGCGCAGCGCCTCGACGGTGAGCCGCAGCTGCTGCTCGGTCTGGTCCATCGGCTCGTTGTAGAGGTCGGCGACCCGGGTGTGCACCCGCAGCACCGTCTGGGCGACGCTCAGCTCGTACTCGCGGGGGGCGAGTTCGTAGTCGACGAAGGTCGTGGGCAGCCGGTGCTCGCCGGTGTGGCCGGCGGACATCTCGATCGCGGCCTCGCCGTACTTGTTCCGCGGGCGCCGGTCGCCCTCGGCGAGGGCCCTGGCGCGCTCACGCAGCTCCGGTGCGGTGGCCGCGACCTGCTCGAAGGCGGCACGCGGCAGCGTGAGCAGGGTGCCGGCGGTGGTGGCGCGCAGGCCGACCGGCCAGCGGGCGTCCGGGCCGAGCAGCGCCTCGTCGCCCAGGTGGTCGCCGTCGGCGTGCGAGCCGAGCACGGTGGCGTCGCCGTAGCGCCCGGTGCCGTGCCGCTCGACCTTGCCGTGCGCGACCAGCAGCAGCTCGCCGAGCGGGTCGCCCTCGGCCGCCAGCTGCTCGCCGGCCCGGAACTCCCGCTGCACGAAGCCGGCGGCCAGGGCGGCGAGCAGGGCGTCGTCCTGCACGTCGCGCAGCAGCGGCAGCTCGCGCAGCGAGGGCGGCAGGACCTCGACCCGGGAGCCCGTGCGGAAGAACGCCACCCGGCCGCTGCCGACCGCGTGGCTGAGCCGGCGGTTCACCCGGTACGTGCCGCCGGACACCTGCACCCAGGGGAGCATCCGCAGCAGCCAGCGCGAGCTGATCTCCTGCATCTGGGGCGCCGACTTGGTGGTGCTGGCCAGATTCCGCGCACCGGCCGTGCTCAGGCTGGACTGCTGCCGCGGCTGCGGCTCGCCCTCCTGCGCATGAACGCCAATGCTGGTTTCGGTCGACATCGAGGAACCCTTCGCGCGAGGCATGCGCACACCGGACGTGCCGCTTTGTCAAAATATGCTGACGCCCATTCGGCCCCGTCCGCAATCACTCGTACGAGTGGTCAATTCGCGCCTACAAATAGTATGAATAGAGCACGCACTCGAAAATGCGGCCCGCCGACCGAACGCCGCCCTGGCGCCGCCGCGGCCCGAAGCCGACACGGGCACGTCCATCGTCACCGGGCCGCCGGCCGTCCCGCCCGCGCCGACCGGTGCTGAATTCATCTGACCGCAACATGCCGGAACCCGACGTCACCGGCCCGTCATCGATCACCAACTAGCCTGATGCACAGTGATGTTGATCGACCGCCAGCACGACACCCCACCCCCCGTCCGCCCGGCCCGGCGCGGGCGCTAAGGTGCCACCTCAAGAGCGCGGCAACACGCCGGCAGGCAGGCCGCCCCGACCGCGCCCTCCCACCGTTGCGCCCTTTTCCAGGGAGACCCCCGTGAGCGCCCCCGTTCGCGTCTGGCTGAACCGTACCTACGCCGAGAACGTCTTCTTCATCGACCTGTTGCGCGCCGCTCCGCGCCCGGTCGAGATCCATGCCACGCACGTCGACCCGGACTCCCCGGTGCTCGCCGCCGCGGACTTCGGATCACTCGAACCCGAGGGCCTCTCCCCCGAGGCCTACGTGGAATTCGCCTTGGAATTCTGCGCCCGGCACAGCATAGACGTCTTCCTCCCCCGGCTGGGCCAACTCGCGATATCCCTGCGCCGGCGCGACTTCGAGGCGATCGGCACCGCGCTGGTGTGCCCGTCGGCCGCGGCGATCGCCGTCTTCGAGAGCAAGGCCGACGGCTACGCGGCGATGGCCGCGGCCGGCCTGCCGGTGCCGCTGTGGCGGCACGTCCGCACCGCCGACGAGCTGCTCGCCGCGGTCGAGGAGATCGAGGAGGAGGGGTCGACGGCCTGCCTCAAGCCCGCCTCCGGGGCCGGCGGCGAGGGCTTCCGGGTGCTCACCAGGGAGCCGTTCAGCCTGCGCCGGCTCACCGGCTTCCCCGACGCGAGCGTCCAGCTCGACCTGGTGCTGAACGCCCTGGAGCAGAGCCCGGAGCCGGCCGACCTGCTGGTGATGCCGCTGCTGGAGGGCCCGGAGGTCTCGGTCGACTGCCTCACCTCGCCGGACGGCCGGCTGCTCGCCGCCGTCGGCCGGACGAAGACCCGGCGCCGCCGGACCTTCACCACCGACCCGCGGTACCTGGAGCCCACCCGCCGGCTCGTCGAGACCTTCGGGGTGTCCTACCTCTCCAACGTCCAGTACCGGCACCACCACGGCCGCCCGGTGGTGCTCGACGTCAACACCCGCCCCTCCGGCGGGCTGCACCAGCTCCGGCTGTGCGGGCTCAACCTGCCGTGGACGGCGGTGCAGCTGGCCCTCGGCGAGGCGCCCGCGACCGCCTTCGCCGCCGACCTGCTCGACACCGAGTACACCCTGGTCTCCGGCATCCAGCCGGTGCTGCCGCGGCAGCGCACCCACGCGTGGCAGCTCGGTGCGGCGGCCGCCGCCGTCTGAACCGCCCGGCCCGGAGCGACCGACGGGCCGGTCAGCCGACCGGCCCGTTCCAGTCCAGCGTCGGCGGCAGCACACCCTCCAGGGTGAGCAGCCAGCGCTTGGTCTCCAGACCCTGCGGGCCGCCGCCGAACCCGCCCAGCCCGTCCGCGGCCACCACCCGGTGGCACGGCACCAGCAGGGCGAGCGGGTTGGCGCCCATCATCTGCCCGACCGTGCGGGCCGCCAGACCGGGTTCCGCGACGTCCTCGAAGACCCCGCTGCGGGCCGCGAGTTCGCCGTAGGTGATGGTCCGCCCGTAGCCGACGTCCGCCACCAGCCGCTCCAGCACCACGCGGTGCGGCCCGGTGGCGAGGCGCCAGTCGATCGGCAGCTCCAACAGCCGCCTGCGGCCGCCGAAGTACTCGGCCAGCTGCCCGGTGACCGCGTCGACCACCCGGCGCTCGGTGCACTCCGGCACCCCCGCCCCGGCCGCCGGCTCACCCGCGTACGAGACCGCCGCGACGCCCGCCGGCGTGACCGCCAGCCGCATCGGACCGGTCGGCAGCGGGGTCGGCACGGTGATCCGGGACAGCGGCTCCATACCGGCGAACCTACCCCGCGCAGGCGCCCGGCGGGGCCGGCCGTCGAAGACCGCCGCGGACCGTCCGCCCCTGCCGCCCGGCGCCCTCCGCGGAGCGGGCACGCCACGGGCCGGGGCGACGGTTCCGGCCGCCGTCCCGGCCGCGACCCGCACCCGGAATCCCGACCGGAGAGCCGACCGGAGTCGATCGGCGCCGGTCCGGCCGGGGGCGTCGGGTCAGAGGTGTTCGGCCAGGTACTGCGAGAGGTTCCGGCACCAGCCGGTCAGCTCCTCGCGCGACGCCGCCCTGCCCCGGCAGAGCTCGCCGACCTGGGCGTCGCCGAGCCGGCTGTCGCCGGACGACTCCAGCATGTTCGCCATCTCCCCGAGCACCGTCGACAGCCGCTTGGCGTCGTCGTGGCTCAGCATCACCAGCGCATCGGTGTGGCCGATCGTGACAGAACCGGGCATCGCGACCTCCCGCGGGTCTCGCACGCCTGCTGCCAGGCGTCTTCGGCCCCCCGTCCACCGTACGACCGCCCGGCGGCCCCCGGCGCGCCCAGCCGGAACCGCCCCGGTCGGGCCCGCAGCGAGCACCGCCCGTCCGGCACTCCGATCAACCCTTTGAGACGCCCACGGAGCATCCGGCGCCCCACGACGACGGAAGGGCCGGCCGCGGGGAACGCCCCGCGAGCCGGCCCTTCCGGAATTCCGAACGGAGCCCCCTGTCGGGTTCGAACCGACGACCCCCGCTTTACAAGAGCGGTGCTCTGGCCAGCTGAGCTAAGGAGGCACGGTGACCGTCCGCGGCGGACCACGGCGGTACCACGGGCAGTGTAGCGGGCCGGTGCGGGGCGGCGCCGTCGGTTTTGGCCGGTGGAACGGGGTGCCGGGCGGGTGATTTGGGTGATGTGTCCGGCTTGTGATCGGACCGATGCCGAATTCGGCCACCGGCGGGGGCTGACAAGCGGATGAACGTCCGGGTACGGTCGCGGGGAGACCGACCCCGTTCGACTCCTGAACGCGGAGCGCCGGTCCCGACAATCCAGCCTTTACTCGGATCGTCCGGCACGTTCCTGCCGGTGAAGGAGAGCACAGCCATGGCTTCTGTCACGTTCGACAAGGCGACCCGCCTGTACCCCGGCGGCACCAAGCCCGCCGTCGACGCCCTGGACCTGCACGTCGAGGACGGCGAGTTCCTCGTCCTGGTCGGCCCGTCCGGCTGCGGCAAGTCGACCAGCCTGCGCATGCTGGCCGGCCTGGAGGACGTCAACGGCGGCGCCATCCGCATCGGCGACCGCGACGTCACCCACCTGCCGCCGAAGGACCGGGACATCGCCATGGTGTTCCAGAACTACGCGCTGTACCCGCACATGACCGTCGCCGACAACATGGGCTTCGCCCTGAAGATCGCGGGCGTGTCGAAGGCCGAGATCCGCCAGAAGGTGGAGGAGGCCGCGAAGATCCTCGACCTCACCCAGTACCTGGACCGCAAGCCGAAGGCGCTCTCCGGCGGTCAGCGCCAGCGTGTCGCGATGGGCCGCGCGATCGTCCGCGAGCCGCAGGTCTTCCTCATGGACGAGCCGCTGTCCAACCTGGACGCCAAGCTCCGCGTCTCCACCCGTACCCAGATCGCCGGCCTGCAGCGCCGCCTGGGCATCACCACGGTCTACGTCACCCACGACCAGACCGAGGCCATGACCATGGGCGACCGCGTCGCGGTGCTCAAGGACGGTCTGCTGCAGCAGGTCGACTCCCCCCGCCACATGTACGACAAGCCCGCCAACGTCTTCGTGGCCGGCTTCATCGGCTCGCCGGCGATGAACCTCGTCGAGGTCCCGCTGGTCGACGGCGGCGTGAAGTTCGGCGGCTCGGTCATCAACATCTCCCGCGAGGACCTGGCCGGCGCCGGCACCGACAAGACCGTCACGGTCGGCATCCGCCCGGAGCACTTCGAGATCGTCTCCGGCGGCGGCATCGAGGGCGTCGCGGTCACCGTCAACGTCGTCGAGGAGCTCGGCGCCGACGGCTACGTCTACGGCACCACCAAGATCGGCGGCGACGACACCGACATCGTCGTGCGCGTCCACGGCCGCCAGGTCCCGCAGAAGGGCGAGACGATCCACGTGGTCCCGACCGGCGGCGAGACCCACGTCTTCTCCACCAGCACGGGCCTGCGCCTGAGCAAGTGAGCCGACGGCCCGGGCGACCGGGCCGCGCCCACCGCAGCACGACCGGGCCCCGGCGGACACCGTTCCGCCGGGCCCCGGCACGTCCGGACGAAATGCCGGGCCCACCGGCGGGGATCCCGCAGGCCTGCCCCCCGTCCGGCCCGGGCGGCGACCCGTCCGACCACCGTCCGGCCGTCCGGCCGTCAACCGCATGACGGAACAAAACAGGACACCGGTCACTCATTGGTGTAACGCAGCGCGACCTTTCCGCCACCTGTCGCTACGCTCCTGTGGCGTGAAGCAGCTCCTACGCCGTATCGGCCAGACCGTGGCCCTCACCCTGCCGGTGATCCTGGTGACCACCGGCACTCTCGCCGTGACCCGGGTTCCGTGGGCTCCTCCGACGGGCCTCGACCAGCAGGTGGTCGCAGCGTCCAGCAGCGACGGCAGCATCGGCCGTACCTCCGCCGGGTCCGCCGACAGCCCGCGGGACGCCCTCCGCACGGACCTGCTCAACGAGCTCGACGCGCACGACCCGGGCACCGCGCTGGACCTGCTGGAGCGCTCCATGCGCGAGAAGCCGTCGCTGACGCCGTACTGCACCGAGCTCGCCTCGGAGCTGGGCCGCGCGGCGGTCCGCAAGTACGGGGGCGACGTGCAGCGGGCCCGCTCCTTCGCCCGCCCGGTCTGCGACGGCTCCTTCGCCGCCGGCGTCACCGCCTGACGGCCCCTCCCGCGGCACCGCCCGATCCGTTCCGACCACCCGAGAGCGCTGCGCCCCCTGCACCCCGGGCGCAGCGCTTCCGGCTGCCCACGGCCGCTGTCCGCGGCCCGTTCCGCGGTGCCCGCGGCCCGCTGTCCGCCGATCCCGCCGGACGGGCTCGGCGGCCCGTTCGGGTGCAGTGCCGCCGGACGCATGGGGTCAGCTCCCGCGGAGCCTATTGTTCTGGCTATGACCGCTGATCAGACGCCAGCCGACATGGCCGCGGAGCTCGCAGCCGCCGCCGACCCCGTCACCCTGGCCGCCGCGCCCACCGTCACCCAGGCGGTGATCCTGGCGGGCGGGCAGGGTTCCCGCCTCCGCCCGTACACCGACGACCGTCCGAAGCCGCTGGTGGAGATCCCCGGCACGGGCATCCCGATCGTCGGCCACCAGCTCTCCTGGCTGGCCTCCGAGGGCGTCACCGATGTGGTGATCTCCTGCGGCCACCTCGCGGAGGTGCTGCAGGAGTGGCTCGACGGCACCGAACTGCCGGTGCGGGTCCGCACGGTGGTCGAGCACGAGCCGCTGGGCCGCGGCGGCGGCCTCAAGTACGCCTCCGCGGCCCTGCCCCGGCCGGCCGAGCCCTGGTTCGCCACCAACGGCGACATCTGGACGCGGTTCAGCCTGCGCGAGATGGCCGCCTTCCACCACGAGCGGGCCGCGGTGGCCACCCTGGCGCTGGCCCGCCCGCGGATCCCGTGGGGCGCGGTGGAGACCGACCGCTTCGGCAACGTGCTGGACTTCGTCGAGGCGCCGCCCTCGCCCTTCCTCATCAACGCGGGCCTGTACGTCTTCGGGCCGTCGTTCCGGGCGCTGCTGCCCGACGTGGGCGACCACGAGCGGACGACCTTCCCGCAGTTGGCGCGGGCCAAGCAGCTGGCGGGCTATCAACTGCCGCAGGGCTGCTACTGGCGGGCGATCGACACCGTCAAGGACTTGACGGAGGCCGCCAAGGAGCTCGCCGCGGCCGGCCGTCCCGCCAACGACTGACCGCCCGTACGGGAAGAGCCGACGGACCGCCCGTACGGGAACGGACGGCTGACCGCACGCACGGGAACGGCGGAGGGGCCTCCCACTCCGGGTGGGAGGCCCCTCCGCCGTTCGGTGCGCCGCCCGTGCCCCGGGCCGCCGACAACTCCTCCGGTGTCGTCTCAGGCCGTGGCCGCCGGCCCGGTGGGCCGGTCCATGCCGAGGGACGTGAGGCCGCCCAGCGGCGCGCTGCCGAGCACGCCGCCGATCAGGCCGGCGCTGCTGCCGGGCCGCGGGGTGGATCCGCTGCCGCCGGTGCCGCCCGAGGAGCTGCCGCGGGTGCTGGTGGACCGGCCCGGTCCGCCGCTGCTGCCCGCGGTGGCACCCGACTTGGTCGACTTGGACTTGCCGCCCCTGGTCGAAGAAGAGGACGGCGAGGACTTCCCCGAGGGGGACGGGGAGGTCGACCGGCTGGGCGACGGGGAGGGGCTCGGCGACGGCGAGCTGCCGGTGCCGTTGCCCGGCCAGAGCGGGGAGCCGTAGTCGGTCGGCGGCTTGACCGGCGCCGGGCCGGTGCCGCCGCCGGTGCGGACGGCCGCTCCGAGCATCGAGCCGATCAGCAGGGTCAGCCCGACGACCACCGCCGCCACCACGGAGCTGCGCCGCAGCACCCGCCGGCGGATCGCCTGCGCCGCCTCGGGGCCGTACTGCCGCCAGGCGTCGAGGGCGATCCGGCCGTCCAGCGAGCCGAACGGCGCCCCGGCGATCAGCAGCGGGCTCCACGCCGCCAGGAAGATCAGGTCGGGAGCGTCGTACACCGGCACCGACCGCCAGCTGACGGTGAAGAGGAGCGCAGCGGAGAGCGTCATCGCCGCGGCGGACGCCACCCGCTGCCAGAGGCCGAGGACGGTGAGGACACCGACCACGATCTCGGTGAACGCCACGCCCAGCCCGGCACCGACCGGGTGGTTCATGGCGAACGCGAGCAGCGGCTCGGCGACCTTCCAGGGGTGCAGCGAGGAGAGCCAGCGCATCATCGAGCCGCGCTCGCCACCGTCGAAGTACACCGGGTCGCAGAGCTTGCTGAAGCCGGCGTAGACGGAGAGCGAGCCGAGCACGACCCGCAGCGGCAGCAGCACCAGGCCGAGGTCGACCCGGCGGCCCGGGTAGCGGGCGTGCCGGGCGTCGGCCGGGCCCGCGGCGGCGGGGGCCTCGGGCAGGTCGCCGCTGGGCGTCCAGCCCCGGGTGATCGGCTCGTACGGCAGCGGGGGCGGGCCCGCCTGGCGCGGCACGGCGTGCAGCGGCTGGGTCTCGTCGCCCGGGGCGGCGGTGCCCGGTCCGCCGGCGCCGGGCCCGGTCGGGCCGAAGCCGGGGGCGCCCGCCGGGGCGGGGACGGTGGTGAGCCGGACGGCCTCCAGCAGCCGGGTGGCCGCCATGTCGCCGGGCGCCGTCTGACCGCTCCAGGTGACGGTGGTGACCCGGCCCTTGCGCCGGGGCGCGGCGGTGCCGGCCCCCGCGAGGGCGGGGATCTGCGCGCTCGGCACCACGACCTGCGGCGTGACCAGGGGGCGGGCGCCGAGGCCGGCCGCGCCGGCCCGGACGCCGTACGGGTCCCCGAAGGCCGCGCCGACCGGCACGTCGATCATCGGGGCCACCGGGGCGGCGAGCCGGATGCGGAAGCTGGCCTGGGTGCTGCTGAGCTTCGCGGGATCGGACGGCACCCTGACCGTGCTGAGGCCCGGTCCGGGGTCTATCCCCGCCGTGCCGCCCTCTCCCGGGCGCCGAGGTGTTCTGGTGTCCACACCCCACTAACCGGGTGACGGGCCCGGAGGACACTCTCCCGGGTGGATTCCCGGCGTGGATTTGAAGTGATCATGGGAAAACCGGTCGGGCCCGGCCGGCCCCGATCGGTTCCTCCCACGAAGCTGTCCGTTCCGGACGGAACGGCGCCGTTGCGGCGCTGCCGGGCGGAGGCGGGCCGCCCCCGGCGCCCGCCGCCGGTCAGCGGCGGGCGCGCAGCCGGGCGGCCTCGTACAGCACGATGCCGGCGGCGACACCGGCGTTCAGCGACTCCGTCTGGCCGGGCATCGGGATGCGGACCCGGATGTCGCAGGTCTCGGCGACCAGCCGGGAGAGGCCCTTGCCCTCGGAACCGGCCACGATGACCACCGGGCCGGTGAGCGCGTCGAGGTCGCCGATCTCGGCCTCGCCGTCGGCGGCCAGGCCGACCACCATCAGACCGGCCTTCTGGTAGGCCTCCAGGGCGCGGGTCAGGTTGGTGGCACGGGCGACGGGCAGCCGGGCGGCGGCACCCGAGGAGGTCTTCCAGGCACCGGCGGTCATGCCCGCGGCGCGGCGCTCGGGGATGACCACGCCGTGCGCGCCGAAGGCGGCGGCGGAGCGCACGACGGCGCCGAGGTTGCGGGAGTCGGTGACCCCGTCCAGCGCCATGATCAGCGCGTCCTCGCCGGCGTCGGCGGCCTCGGCCACCAGGTCGTCCGGGTGCGCGTACTCGTACGGCGGGACCTGCAGCACCAGGCCCTGGTGGTTGAGGCCGCCGGTCATCTGGTCGAGCTGGGCGCGCGGGGCCTCCATGAGCGGGACGCCGCGCTCGTTGGCGGCCTGGTACGCGTCGCGGACCCGGTCGTCGGTGTCGATGAACTGCATCACGTACAGCGCGTTGGCCGGCACGCCGCCCTGCAGGGCCTCGACCACGGAGTTGCGGCCGACCACCAGCTCGGCGGCACCGGCGCCGCCGCGCCCGCCCCGGCCGGCGCCGCCGGCCCGGCGCATGCCGGCCCGGGACTTGGCGTCCCGCTCGCGCTTGAGCGCGGCGTTGGCCGCACGCTGCTTGGGGTGTCCCTTGCGGGCCTCCCCGGGCGGGGTCGGGCCCTTGCCCTGCAGTGCCTTCCGGCTGTGGCCGCCGGTACCGACACTCGCGCCCTTCTTCGACCCGGGGTTGCGGCGGTTCCTGCGCTGGCTGTTGCCGGCCATGGCTGTACTTCCTGTCTCTTCTACGTCTTGAGGTTCGTCATGAGGATGGGCCGTAGCCGGTGGAGCACCGGCTGCGGCCCACGCTCGCCCCGTGGCCGGGGCTACTGGTTCGCCGGTCCCGCCCGTGGGCGGGATCTACTGGTTGACCGTCCAGCGGGGGCCGGACGGGGTGTCCTCGATCGCCAGCCCGGCCAGCCCGAGCTGGTCGCGGATGGCGTCCGCGGTGGCGTAGTCCTTGCGGTCCCGGGCCGCCTGGCGCTGGTCCAGGACGAGCCGGACGAGCGAGTCGACCACGCCGTGCAGGTCGTCGCCGCGGCTGCCGCCGGCCCAGAAGTCGTCGAGCGGGTCGAGGCCCAGCACTCCGAGCATCGCACGGACCTCGGCGAGCCGCGCCACCGCGCTGTCCTTGTCGTCCGCGGTCAGCGCGCTGTTGCCCTGGCGGACGGCGGTGTGCAGCACCGCGAGGGCCTGCGGGACCCCGAGGTCGTCGTCCATCGCCTCGGCGAAGGCGAGCGGGACCTCGGGGGCCGGGTCGACCGCGCCGCAGCGCTCGACGGCCCGCTCGACGAAGCCCTCGATGCGGGCGAAGGCGGTCTCGGCCTCGCGCAGCGACTCCTCGCTGTACTCGATCATCGAGCGGTAGTGCGGGGAGGCCAGGTAGTAGCGGAGCACGATCGGGCGCCAGCGCTGCACCATGTCGGAGACCAGCACCGAGTTGCCGAGCGACTTGCTCATCTTCTCGCCGCTCATGGTGACCCAGGCGTTGTGCACCCAGAACGCCGCGAAGTCGTCGCCGTAGGCCTTGGACTGCGCGATCTCGTTCTCGTGGTGCGGGAAGATCAGGTCGATCCCGCCGCCGTGGATGTCGAAGGCCCGGCCGAGGTACTTGTGCGCCATGGCCGAGCACTCCAGGTGCCAGCCGGGGCGGCCGCGGCCCCAGGGGGTCTCCCAGCTGGGCTCGCCCTCCTTGGCCCGCTTCCACATGGCGAAGTCGCGGGCGTCCCGCTTGCCGGTCTCGCCCTCGCCCTCCGGCTGCAGGAGGTTCTCCAGCTGCTGGTTGGAGAGCTCCAGGTAGTCCGGGTAGGACTTCACGTCGAAGTAGACGTTGCCCTCGGAGGCGTAGGCGTGGCCGCGCTCGATCAGGCCGCGCATCATCTCGATCATCTCGGGCACGTGGCCGGTGGCCCGCGGCTCGACGGTGGGCGGCAGGCAGCCGAGGGCGGCGTAGCCGTCGTTGAACGCCCGCTCGTTGGCGTACGCGATCTGCCACCAGGGGATGCCGAACTCACGGCTCTTGGCGATCACCTTGTCGTCGATGTCGGTGACGTTGCGCACGAAGGTGACGTCGTAGCCGCGGTAGCCCAACCACCGGCGCATCACGTCGAAGTTGAGGCCGGACCGGATGTGCCCGATGTGGGGCGGGGCCTGCACGGTGGCACCGCACAGGTAGATCGAGACACAGCCCGGTACAAGCGGGACGAAGTCGCGTACCTGGCGGGTGTTGGTGTCGTACAGGCGAAGGGTCACAGCGTCAAGCGTAGTGGGCCCACGGGGGTGCCCCGCCACCTATACGGGCGCGGGACTCCCGCCGCCGCAGCGGTTCCGGGGCCCGCCGGCCCGTGCCCGGGCGGGCCGCCCCGGCGGACGGGCCGTCAGGGCGGCGGGCCGGGCGGACCGGCGGGACGTCAGGAGGTCCGGTACACCAGGGCGGTGGCGATCGCGGCCAGGCCCTCGGCGCGGCCGGTCAGGCCGAGGCCGTCGGTGGTGGTGCCGGAGACGGCGACCGGGGCGCCGACCGCGGCCGAGAGCGCGGCCTGCGCCTCGGCGCGGCGCTTGCCGATCTTCGGACGGACGCCGATCACCTGGATCGCCACGTTGCCGATCTCGAAGCCGGCGGCGCGGACGATCCGGGCGGCCTCCGCGAGCAGGGCGGTGCCGGCTGCGCCGGACCACTCCGGGCGGTCGGTGCCGAAGTGCGCGCCGAGGTCGCCGAGGCCGGCGGCGGAGAACAGCGCGTCGCAGGCGGCGTGCGCGGCGACGTCGGCGTCCGAGTGCCCGGCCAGGCCGTCACCGGCGTCCGGCCAGTCGAGTCCGGCGACCCGCAGCGGGCGGCCCGCCTCGAAGGCGTGCACGTCGGTGCCGATGCCGACCAGCGGCATGACGGGAGCGGCCGGGGTGGCGGAGCCGGCGGCGCCGGTGGGGTCAGAAACCATCGGAGGCCCTCCTGCGGGCGAGCACGGCCTCGGCGAGCACGAGGTCCAGCGGACGGGTGACCTTGAACGCCTCCTCGTGGCCGGGCACCACGACGACCCGGCCGCCGAAGCGTTCGACCAGTCCGGCGTCGTCGGTGACCGGCGGGAGGCCGCCGGCCGACTCCTCGGCGACCGCCTTCTCGTGCACCTCGTGCAGCACCGAGCGGCGGAAGCCCTGCGGGGTCTGCACGGCGCGCAGCGCGGAGCGGTCCGGGGTCTCCAGCACCGGCTCGGGCACGCCGGGCTCCTGCGGGTCGACCCGCTTGACGGTGTCGGCGAGCGGCACGGCGGGGACGACGGCGTCGGCCCCGGCGCGGACGGCGGCGGCGACGGCGTCCACCACCTCGACCGGGACGAGCGGCCGGGCCGCGTCGTGCACCAGCACCGCCTCGACCTCCTCGGGGATGGCCGCGAGTCCGAGCCGGACGGACTCCTGCCGGGTGGCGCCGCCGGCGACCACGCGGACGTCCTTGCCGTCGAGGCCGTGGCTGCCGAGCAGGGCGACCACCTCGGCGACCCCGTCCGGCGGGGCGGCGACCACGACCAGGCCGATCGCCCGGCTGCGGGCCAGCGCCCGGACGGCGTGGACCAGCAGGGGCACCCCGCCGAGTTCGCGGAGGGCCTTCGGGGCGCCGGGCCCCAACCGTTCCCCGCGCCCGGCGGCGGGCACCACCGCCGCTGCAACTGCTGCTGACCCGTTCAGGTTTCGCTCCTTCGGCGAAGTGGGTATGGCCATGGCGTGCGCCGCACGGCGTACGCGACGGACCCCTTCCGACTGCACGTTAGCCAAACCGCTCCGACGAGTCCGACACCCCCGCGCGCAGGGCCGGCGTGCGACCGGGGTGCGTCGGCCCGTGCGGGGCGTCCGCACGACGGGCGCGCGGGCCCGCCGAACGCGCCGTCATGTGGCCGGTACCCGTGGCCGGATGCCCGGCTGTACCGCGGGCGGGCACGCCGAAGCGCCCGAGGTGCCGGAGACCGACCCGGACAGCGGTGTGACCGGGATCGCGCACCGGCATCGGGCGCTGGGCGTTGCGAAGCCGCTTAGGAGGCGAGGACCTCGTCGAGCAGCGTCTCCGCCTTGTCCTCGTTGGTGTTCTCGGCCAGCGCGAGTTCGCTGACCAGGATCTGGCGAGCCTTGGCGAGCATCCGCTTCTCGCCGGCCGACAGGCCGCGCTCACGCTCGCGGCGCCACAGGTCGCGGACGACCTCGGCGACCTTGATGACATCGCCCGAGGCGAGCTTCTCGAGATTCGCCTTGTAGCGACGCGACCAGTTGGTGGGCTCCTCGGTGTACGGCGCACGCAGCACCTCGAAGACCCGGTCGAGACCTTCCTGACCGACCACGTCGCGCACGCCGACGAACTCCGCGTTCTCGGCGGGCACACGCAGTGTCAGGTCTCCCTGCTGCACCTTGAGCACCAGGTAGGTCTTGTCCACACCTTTGATCTGGCGAGTTTCGATGGCCTCGATCAGCGCGGCCCCGTGATGGGGGTAGACCACCGTGTCGCCAACCTTGAACGTCATGTGACAGGACCCCTTCCGTGGCTTTCCAGAATAACACGCTTCTCGGCGCACCCGAAGGGCGTTTTCGCAGGTCAGGGCAGGTCTCAGGGCTTGACAACCACCCCCATGACGTGCTGCGACCGGTGTTCGAGGAGAGCTTCCCGCAGGTCGGAGGCGGTTCGACAGCTCGGCGAAACCTCTGGCAACACCGCCGAAACCATGATTGGATCTTGAGTTTTCGTCCGATCCGTCGCCGTGTCCGAACCGTTATCCGGCGACCTTCCCGGTGGGACCCGTGCGACCTGCGCCGGTTCGTGGACGTCCGGGATCGCCGCGGCGGCGTGCTGCGGGTGCGCACGGACGGAGGACCGCGACACGGGGCCACCCCGTGGGAGGCGGGCGTAAGCGGTCGGTAGTCTGATCGCTGACCACCCCACGTGATCCACATCCGTGATCCACACCCAAGGAGAAGCCGCCGCCGTGAGCCGGAGCCTTCGACGCGGCGCGGTCGCCGCCATCGTCCTCGCCGCTGTTCTGCCGCTGTCCGCCTGCGCGGCCGGCAACCAGGCGGAGACCCTGCAGATCAAGCCGGACAACGCGGCGACCTCGGTCGGCCAGAACCTGCGCCTCAACAACGTGCTGCTGGTGACCGCCAAGGGTGCTTCCTCGGACGAGGCCGGCCCGGTCAACCTGACGGTCAACATCGCCAACACCGGCTCGGCCCCCGAGGTCCTGCAGTCCGTGTCGGTCGAGGGCGCCGGCAACGCCACCTTCACCGACGCCAAGGGCGCCGAGGTGTCCGAGATCACCATCCCGGCCGGCGGCTCCGTGCTGATCGGCGGCGAGGGCCAGCCCGCCGTCCACCTGTCCTCGGCGAAGCTCCCGCTCGGCGGCTACGCCGACACCGACTTCACCTTCAAGACCGCGGGCAAGGTCGGCCTGCCGGTCGGCGTCGTGCCGGCCGAGGGCCTGTACGCCTCGTTCGGCCCGAAGGCGCCCGAGGTGAGCGCCAAGCCGTCGGCCTCCGCGAGCGCCTCGGCCACCGCCACCGCCACCGGCTCGCCCTCCGCCCCCGCCTCGGGCTCGCCCTCGGCCACGGCGACCGGCTCGGCCACCGCGACGGCGAGCGCCTCGGCGCACTGAGCCCCGGCGCACCGGCCACCACGGCCGAGGGCCCCGCACGGAGCGGGGCCCTCGGCCGTCGGCGTCACGGGGCCGGTCGGCCCGGGCCGGCCTACGGCTCGAACTTGTAGCCCAGGCCGCGGACGGTGACCAGGTAGCGCGGCGCGCCCGGGTCCGGCTCGATCTTGGCGCGCAGCCGCTTGACGTGGACGTCCAGGGTCTTGGTGTCGCCGACGTAGTCCGCGCCCCAGACCCGGTCGATCAGCTGCATGCGGGTGAGCACCCGGCCGGCGTTGCGGAGCAGCATCTCCAGCAGGTCGAACTCCTTGAGCGGCAGGTCGACCTTGGCGCCGTCCACCGTCACCACGTGCCGGTCGACGTCCATCCGGACGGGGCCGGCCTCCAGCGCGCCCGGGCCGCTGCCGTCGCCGCTGCCGTTGCCGTCCTCGCCGCGGCGGCGGAGCACCGCGCGGATGCGGGCGACCAGCTCACGGGTGGAGTAGGGCTTGGTGACGTAGTCGTCCGCACCTATCTCCAGACCGACGACCTTGTCGATCTCGCTGTCCTTGGCGGTGACCATGATCACCGGCACGTTGGAGCGGACGCGCAGCTGGCGGCAGACCTCGGTGCCCGGCAGGCCCGGCAGCATCAGGTCGAGCAGGACCAGGTCGGCGCCGTTGCGCTCGAACTGCTCCAGGGCGTCGGGGCCGGTGGCGGCCACGGCCACCTCGAATCCCTCCTTGCGGAGCATGTACGAGAGGGCGTCGCTGAACGACTCCTCGTCCTCGACCACCAGTACTCGGGTCACGATCGGGCCTCCGGGGCAGGAAGGGGGGTTGGTGCTGTGGTGTCGGTCTCGTCCGCCTCGGTCGGCGGGACGGTAGCGCGGCCGCCGGCGGGCACCTGCCCGGCCGGGAGCCGCAGGGTGAAGGTGGATCCCTGGCCCTCGACGCTCCACACCGCCACGGTGCCGCGGTGGGAGGCCGCGACGTGCTTGACGATGGAGAGGCCGAGGCCGGTTCCGCCGGTGGCCCTTGACCGGGCCGGGTCCACCCGGTAGAAGCGTTCGAAGATCCGCTCGCGGTCCTTCTCCGAGATGCCGATGCCCTGGTCGGTCACCGAGATCTCGATCAGCTCGCCGTCGGCCTCGCCGAGGGCGGCGGCGCTGGAGATGCGGCGGGTGGCGATGGCCACCCGGGTCCGCGGCGGGCTGTAGTTGACGGCGTTCTCCACGAGGTTGCCGAGCGCGGCCGCGAGCTGGCCGCGGTTGCCGTGCAGGTAGAGGCCGCCGGTGCCGCCCGCGGCGATCAGGATCTGCTTGGCGGCGGCGGGCTGGCGGCAGCGGTCGATCGCCTCGGCGATCAGCTCGTCGACCGGGACGGGCTCGGGGTCGACCAGCAGCTGGTCGTCCTGGACCCGGGACAGGTCGATGATCTCCTGGACGAGGCTGGCCAACCGGGTCGCCTCGATCTGCATCCGGCCGGCGAAGCGCTGGACGGCCTCCGGGTCGTCGGAGGCGTCCGCGACGGCCTCGGAGAGCAGCGAGAGCGCGCCGACCGGGGTCTTGAGCTCGTGCGAGACGTTGGCCACGAAGTCGCGGCGGATCGCCTCGATCCGGCGCCGCTCGGTCAGGTCCTCGACCAGGACGAGGACCAGCCGGGAGCCCAGCGGGGCGACCCGGACGGAGACGGCCAGCGGATCGGCCGCGCGTGCCCCGCCGGGGCGGGGCACCTCCAGTTCGACCTGGCGGATCTCGCCGTCGCGGCGGGTCGCCCGGGCCAGCGAGAGCATCTGCTCCACGGCCACCGCACCGCCGCGGACCAGCCCCATCGCGTAGGCGGCGGAGCTGGCCTTGACCACCTCGTCGCCCTCGCCGAGCACGATCGCGCAGGAGCGCAGCACGGAGAGCACCGTGTCCACGCCTGCCGGCAACGGGGGTTCGTACGCCAGGAGCCCGCTGCCTCCGGTCCTGCCGGCGGAGCCGCCCCGGGGGGAGGCGCCGCGGGCCTGCTCGCGCTCGCTCCAGCGGAAGGCGATGGCGGCCGTGAGACCGACGCCGAGCCCGGCTATGGCGCAGGCAGCGGCGGTGGCCACATTCACGTCCATGCCACTCAGCCTAAGCGCAGGTCGGGCACGCTCCCCAAGGGTGCGATCAAGGGCTCGGCCGCACGTTGCCGAGAATTCACCTTCAGTCCTTCGCCGGTTCACTGCGGGGGTCGTGCGCGGTCGCCCGGGCGGCCCAGTGTGGTCAAGCAAGCCCGTGCGGGCGGTGACGCGGCTACCATTCGCGCCACCAGCAGCGGCCGTCCCTTCCGGACGGACCGGTCGGCACCGCCACCGACAGAGCTACTGACGGACCGGCCGACCCTTCTTGCGGGGGGACGGGCGGCCAGGAGGAGAGAGCATGCGCGACCAGTACCACGAGGAACTCGACTCGATCAGCGACGGCCTGGTCGAGCTCGCCCGGCTGGTCGGCTCGGCCATGGGCCGGGCCACCACCGCGCTGCTCGACGCGGACCTGGCCCTGGCGGAGAGCGTGATCGCCGCCGACGAGAAGGTCAACGACCTCCACCACGACCTGGAGAACCGGGCCATCGACCTGCTGGCCCGGCAGCAGCCCGTCGCGACCGACCTGCGCATCGTGGTCACCAGCCTGCGCATGAGCGCGGACCTGGAGCGATGCGGCGACCTGGCCCGGCACGTGGCCAAGGTGGCCCGGCTGCGCTACCCCGCGTCGGCGGTGCCGAACGACCTGCACCCGATCGTGCTGGAGATGGGGCAGCTCGCCCAGCGCCTGGTCGCCAAGGCCGGCCTGGTGATCTCCACCAAGGACGCCAACGCCGCCCTGGAGCTGGAGCGGGACGACGACGCGATCGACGCCCTGCACCGCGAGCTGTTCTCGCACCTGCTGGACGACCGCTGGCAGCACGGCATCGAGACCGCGGTCGACGTGACCCTGGTGGGCCGCTACTACGAGCGGTTCGCGGACCACGCGGTGTCGGTGGCCAAGCGCGTGGTCTTCCTGGTGACCGGCGAGCACGCGGACGAGTTCGCGGCGGAGGCGGCCCTGCAGGCCGAGTGATCCGCGGACGCGGACGAGGTTCGGCGGGCCCGGGAACGGGACCGGCGGCGGGGGCGCGTCGGCCGGGGGCGCACGCGTGCGCGGGCGCCCTACCTCCGCGCGCCCGTTGACGCCCCGTCCGGGACCGGTTTTCACTCGTTCTGGGCATGCCGGCGGGTGCTGCGGCGTGCTGTGGTGTGCCGTCGACTGCCGTCGACAGCCGTCGATGAGGAGGACCCGACCGCGATGAAGGCTGACCAGAACCCGACCACGGCCGCGGCGGGACCCGCCGCGCCGCCCTCCGTGAAGCTGCTGCCGGTCGTCGCCGCGGGCTGCGGCTGCGGGCCGGGGTGCGGCTGCGGCTGCCAGTCCGGTGCCCCCTGCCAGTGCGGCGGCGCGGACGGCGGCTGCTGCGGCGGCGGCCACTGACGCCGGACGCCCCGGCCGGACGGCGCTGCTGCACCGTCCGGCCGGGGCGTCGCCGTGCCGGGGCGTCGCCGTGCCGGGGCGTCGCCGTGCCGGGGCGGATCGGGCCGGACGCCTAGAAGGTGACGTCCATGCACTGGTAGAAGGCGTTGCCGGTGTCCGCGACGTCCCAGATCGCCAGGACCACCTGGTGGCCGGTGCGGCCGGAGGGCAGGGTCGCGGTGTGGCTCAGCGTGGCGGGCGGCTGCGCGCCGTTGTAGGGGACGGTGAGGAAGGGCGTGCTGTCCAGGTTCGCCCGGGTCACCTTGCTGCCCGCGTTGTAGCCCGGCTTGGTGAGGTAATAGCGGAACTGCGTGGTGGCGTGCCGGGCGGTGAACTTCCAGGTGAAGGTCAGCCGCTGGCCGGCGCTCACCCGGGTGGCCGGCCAGGCCCCGCCGCGCGGGTCGTCGAGTGGGGCGAAGCGGCTGTTGCCGCCCGCGCAGAGGGTGCCGTCGGCCGGGCCCTGGGCCGGGAACCCCTTCGGCCCTTCGACGCTCTGCGGCTCCCACTGGATGTCGCCGCAGTTCTTCACGGTGCCGGCGGCGCACAGGGCGGCCCGGCTCGGCGGGGTGGTGATCCAGGCGTGCGAGTACGCGGGGATCGCGGTGGCCAGGGGGACGGCCGCGGCGGCGGCCGCGGCCGCCAGGACGTGACGCTTGCGCATGGTGCTCCCTCCGTGGGGGTGGATGGAGTGTGCGTGTGCGTGCAGGGAAGGCCCCGGCGGGCAGCGCGCGGCATGGGGTTTGGCGTGCTCGCGCCAGGTGTGGACCACCACGCTAGGAGCGGCCGCCCGCCCCGTCAATGGTCTGAACCAGTCTGCGGCGCAGGCGGACTGACGGAGCGTCGGCGGATTGCCGCCGGCGGCGGGTTCACCCCTCGCGGCCGGGCGGCCCCTCCGCGGCCCGCCCGTGCAGCTGCGCGGCCCGGGCGGTGAGGTAGCGCCGCTCCGGCGTGCTGGTCGTCCGGGCCGCCGCCGTACGGTACGAGTCCAGCGCGCCCGCCGTGTCGCCCGCCGTCTCCAGCAGGTGGGCCCGCACGGCGTGCACCCGGTGGTGGCCGGCGAGCGGCCCGCCCTCCGCGTCGAGTCCGTCGATCAGCTCCAGGGCGGCGGCCGGACCGTTGACCATGGCGAGGGCGACCGCCCGGTTGAGCGTGACCAGCGGGCTGCCGGCCACCTGCTCCAGCAGTCCGTACAGACCGAGGATCTGCGGCCAGTCGGTGTCCTCGGCGCGGGCGGCCGCGTCGTGGACGGCCGCGACGGCGGCCAGCAGCCGGTACTCGCCCGGCCGCCCCCGGTGGCCGAAGGAGCCCCTGAGCAGCGCGGTGCCTTCGGCGATCAGGTCGCGGTCCCAGCGGGTGCGGTCCTGCCGGTCCAGCGGGACGAGCTCGCCGTGCGGGCCGGTGCGGGCCGGCCGGCGGGCCTCGGTCAGCAGCATCAGTGCCAGCAGCCCGGTCGTCTCGCCGTCGGCCGGCAGGCTCCGGTGCAGCTCCCGGGCCAGCCGGACGGCCTCGCCGGTCAGGTCGGCCCGGTGCAGGACGGGCCCGCCGGAGGCGGTGTAGCCCTCGTTGAACATCAGGTACAGCACGTGGAGCACCCGACGGAGCCGCTCCGGCCGGTCCGACGCGCCCGGCTCCGGCACGTCGAACACCGTCGAGGACCCCTTGAGCCGTTGCTTTGCCCGGCTGATGCGCTGCGCCATCGTCGCCTCGGGGACGAGGTGGGCGGCCGCGATCTGGGCGGTCGTCAGGCCGCCGACCGCCCGCAGCGTCAGGGCGATCGCCGAGGCGGGCGTGAGCGCCGGGTGGCAGCACATGAACAGCAGGGCCAGGGAGTCGTCGGCCGCCGGTGCCTGCGCCGCGGCCGGCTCCCGCGCCACGTGCTCCTCGCGCCGCCGCCGGGCCGCCTCGCTGCGCATCAGGTCGGTGCGGCGGCGCTCGGCGGTCCGCAGCAGCCAGCCGCGCGGATTGTCCGGGACGCCGTCCGCGGGCCAGTGCCGGGCGGCGGCGATCAAGGCCTCCTGGACGGCGTCCTCGCAGGCGCAGAAGTCGCCCCACCGCCGGGTCAGCACGCCGAGGACCTGCGGCGCCAGCGAGCGCAGCAGGTCCTCGACGACGGGCCGGTCGGTCACAGGTCGAACGCCGCGTCGGTCATCACCTGGCGCACCTCGACCGGCTGCTGCGTGGGCACCCCGCCGGGTCCGGGCACCGCCGAGATCCTGGCGGCGATCTCCAGGGCACGGGCCTCGGACTCCACCTCGACGAGGTTGAACCCGGCCAGCACCTCCTTGGACTCCGGGAAGGGGCCGTCGGTCACCACCGGGGCCGAGGCCCCGTCCGAGCGCACGATCCTGGCCAGCCGCGGGTCGGCGAGCGGCGTGAACTGCACCATCTCCCCGCTCGCGACCAGTTCCTCGGTCAGCGCCGCGTAGTAGTCGAAGTGCGCCGCGACGTCGCCCGGGGCCCACCGGTCCATGGGCTCCTCGAACGCTCCGCCGTCGTGGTTGACCATCAGCAGGTACTTCGGCACGTGGACTCCTCGCTCTTCGGCGCGCCGCGGTGGCGCACCCGCTCCGTGGACGGAGCCGTCACCCGGTTCTCTACACCGACCCGGCCGAGGACGCGGATCGGCCCCCCGCCCGGCGCGGGAAGCGCCGGACGGGGGGCCGATGGCGTGGGGCTGTTACTTCTTGCCCTGGTTCTTCACGGCCTCGATGGCGGCGGCCGCGGCCTCCGGGTCGAGGTAGCGGCCACCGGGGGTGACCGGCTTGAAGTCGGCGTCGAGCTCGTAGACGAGCGGGATGCCGGTGGGGATGTTCAGGCCGGCGATGTCGGCGTCGGAGATGCCGTCCAGGTGCTTGACCAGGGCGCGCAGGCTGTTGCCGTGGGCGGTCACCAGGACGGTGTTGCCGGCGGCGAGGTCCGGGACGATCGCGTCGTACCAGTAGGGGAGCATGCGCTCGACGACGTCCTTGAGGCACTCGGTGCGCGGACGCATCTCGCTCGGGATCTCGGCGTAGCGGGCGTCTCCGGCCTGCGAGTACTCGGCGTCGTCGGCGAGCGCGGGCGGCGGGGTGTCGTAGGAGCGGCGCCACAGCTGGAACTGGTCCTCGCCGAACTCGGCGAGGGTCTGGGCCTTGTCCTTGCCCTGCAGGGCGCCGTAGTGGCGCTCGTTGAGGCGCCAGCTGCGGTGGACCGGGATCCAGTGGCGGTCGGCCTTGTCGAGCGCGATCTGGGAGGTGCGGATGGCGCGGCGCAGGAGGGAGGTGTGCACCACGTCGGGGAGGATCCCCTCGGAGAGGAGGAGCTCGCCGCCGCGGGCGGCCTCCTTCTCGCCCTTCTCGTTGAGGTCGACGTCGACCCATCCGGTGAAGAGGTTCTTCTGGTTCCACTGGCTCTCGCCGTGGCGGAGCAGGATGAGTCGGTAGGTCGTGTCAGCCATGGGCGCCAGTTTAGAGGAGCCGGTTATCCGCTGGTCGGACCGTCTCATCCCGGGTAATGTGCGGCTACCACTTGTGCCACTTACCGAGCGTCCGGGCGGTCCACCCCGCCTCCCGGGCGCGCCGGTCGGTCATGCCCCGGGAGCCGCCGATGTCCGCCGCCGTCCGCCTGCGCAGCACCGTCTCCCAGGCGGTGGGCGGGCTGCCCCGCCGGTTCTGGTGGCTCTGGACGTCGACCCTGGTGAACCGCCTCGGCGGCTTCGTGGTGACCTTCTTGGCCCTCTACCTCACCGGCGACCGCGGCTTCTCCCCCGCCTACGCGGGCCTGGTGGCCTCGCTCTTCGGCCTGGGTTCGGCGATCGCCGCCGTCGGCGGCGGGGTGCTGGCCGACCGCTGGGGCCGGCGGCCGACCCTGCTGGCCGCGCAGCTCGGCACCGCGGTGTCGACCGCCGCCCTGGGCTTCTGCCAGGACCGGGTGGCGATCGCCGTGACGGCCTTCCTGGTCGGCCTGGCGAGCAACGCCTCCCGGCCGGCGATCTCGGCGATCATCGCCGACCTCGTCCCCGCCGAGCACCGCGTGCGGGCGTACTCGCTGAACTACTGGGCGATCAACATCGGCTTCGGCGTCTCCGCGGCGGTGGCCGGTCTGATCGCCGCGCACGGCTACCTCGCGCTGTTCCTGATCGACGCGGCCTCCACGCTCGCCTGCGCGGTGGTGGTCTTCGTCCGCGTCCCCGAGTCCCGGCCCGAGTCACGCCCCGAGTCCCGTCCAGAGCAGCGACCGGCGGGAGCGGCCGCGGCCGGCGCCGTTGCGGCGGAGCCCCCGGCGGGCCTGGGCACGGTCTTCCGGGACGGCCGGTTCATGGCGCTGGTGGCGGTGAACCTGCTGCTGGCCGTGGTCGCCCAGCAGGGCAGCACCACGCTGGCCGTCGACATGGGCCTGGCCGGCATCTCGGCGGCCCGGTACGGCCTGGTCATCGGCCTCAACGGCGTGCTGATCGTGCTGCTGCAGCTGCCGCTCACCCGGGCGATGGAGGGCCGCAGCCGGACGGGTCTGCTGGTCGCCAGCTCCCTGCTGACCGGCTGGGGCTTCGGCCTGACCGCGCTGGCCGGCGGCTCGGCCGGGTTCTACGCCGCCACCGTGGCGGTCTGGACGATCGGCGAGATCATGGCCGCGCCGACCATGATGGGCCTGGTCGCCGAGCTGTCCCCGGCCCGGGCCCGCGGCCGCTACCAGGGCGTCTACTCGCTCTCCTGGTCGCTGGCCTCGTTCGTCGGCCCGGCGGCCGGCGGCTACCTGCTGGAGCACGCCGGCGGCCGGGCGGTCTGGGGTGCCTGCGCCGTCTTCGGCACGGTCGCGGCGGGGGCCTTCCTGCTGCTCGGCCGGCGGCCCGCACCGGCTGCGGCTCCGGCCGCTGCCGGGACCCCGGCAGCGGCCGACCGGGCGGCCGACACCGTCGCCGCCGAGCCGGCCGCGAGCACCGCGGGCGCCTGACCGGCCGTCCCGCTCAGTCGGCCGCGACCGGCCCGGGGGCGTCCGCCACGGGACCGTCGCCGGCCGGGCCGGCCAGGTGGGCGAAGGCCGAGAGGTTGCGGGTGGACTCGCCGCGCTTGGTGCGCCACTCCCACTCGCGGCGGATCGCGGTGGCGAAGCCCAGCTCCAGCAGGGTGTTGAAGGGCTCGTCGGCGTTGTCCAGGACGGTGCCGAGCAGCCGGTCGACGGCGTCCGGGGTGAGCGCCTCCAGCGGCAGCCGCCCGGCGAGGTAGACGTCGCCGAGCCGGTCGACGGCGTACGCGACGCCGTACAGCCTGGTGTTGCGCTCCAGCAGCCAGCGGTAGACGGCCTCGTGGTTCTCGTCCGGCCGGCGGATCACGAACGCGTTGACCGACAGGGTGTGGTCGCCCACCCGCAGCGCGCAGGTGGTGGACAGCTTGCGGGTGCCGGGCAGCGTCGCGACCAGCGTGTACGGGTCGGTCACGGCCGGCTCCCACCCCACCCCGGCCTCGTCGAGCGCGGTGCGCAGCAGGGTCAGCGCTTCGTCCTTGGTACGGAATGCCATGACGTCGACGCTACTCGGCGGTACGGCCCGGCACCCAGCAAGGGCGCGGGGAAACCCGGCGGGCACGGGGCGACGGGCGCCCCGTGCGGTGCCTCAGGCGAGCCGGAGCCCGCCGGCCGGGCGGGCCATCGCCTGGGCGTAGACCTCCGCGGTGGCGGCCGCCGCGGTGTCCCAGCCGAACCCCGCCGCGTGCCGGGCCGCCGCCGCGCCGCGCTCGCGCACCAGCTCGGGGGCGGTGGCGTACGGCTCCAGCGCCGCCGCCCACCGGGCGGGGTCGTGGCCGTGCACCAGGCTGCCGGTGACGCCGTCCCGGACGGCGACGGGCAGGCCGCCGACCGCGGCCGCCACCACCGGGGTGCCGCAGGCCTGCGCCTCCAGGGCGACCAGGCCGAAGGACTCGCTGTAGGAGGGCATCACCAACGCGGTCGCGGCGCGGTACCACTCGGCGAGCCGCGCCTGGCCCACCGGCGGGTGGAAGCGGACGACGTCCGAGATGCCGAGCTGGGCGGCCAGCTTGTGCAGGCTCTCCGGCTTCGCGAGGCCGGTGCCGGACGGCCCGCCGACCACCGGGACGACCAGCCGCTCGCGCAGCTCGGGCCGCCGGGCCAGCAGCACGGCGACCGCGCGGAGCAGCACGTCGGGCGCCTTGAGCGGCTGTATCCGGCCGGCGAACAGCAGCACCGCGGCGTCCTGCGGCAGCCCGAGGGCGGCCCGGGCGGCCGACCGGCTGCCGGGACGGAAGACGTCCAGGTTGACGCCGGGGTGGACGACCGCGAGCTGGTCGCCGCGGGCGTCGTAGTGGTGCGAGAGCTCGGCCGCCTCCTCGGCGGTGTTGGCGATCAGCCGGTCCGCGGCCTCCACGACCTGCGTCTCGCCGATCACCCGGGCGACCGGCTCGGGGGTGTCGCCCTCGGCCAGCGAGGCGTTCTTGACCTTCGCCATGGTGTGCATGGTGTGCACCAGCGGCACGCCCCAGCGCTCCGCGGCCAGCCAGCCGACCTGCCCGGACAGCCAGTAGTGCGAGTGCACCAGGTCGTAGTGGCCGGGGCGGTGGCCCGCCTCGGTGCGCAGCACCCCGTGAGTGAAGGCGCAGAGCTGGGCCGGCAGGTCCTCCTTGACCAGGCCCTCGTACGGCCCGGCGGTGACGTGGCGGACGAGCACGCCGGGGGCGAGCTGCACGGTCGGGGCGTCGTCGGAGGCGATCGCCCGGGTGAACACCTCGACCTCGATGTCCAGCTCGGCGAGGCGCTTGGCGAGCTCCACGATGTAGACGTTCATGCCGCCGGCGTCGCCGGTGCCCGGCTGGTGCAGCGGCGAGGTGTGGACGCTCAGCATGGCGATCCGCCGCGGACGCCGCGGCCGCCCGCCGATCAGCGCCTGGAGGCGGCCGCGACGGGCCGACGGGGCGGTGCCGGCGGTCTGCGCCGGGCCCGTGCCCAGCTGCGCGAGCCGCTCGCGGCGGGCCGCGCGTACGGGGTGCTGCGTCACCTGGCTGAAGCCTCCTCGTGCTCCCCGGTCGATGGTGCATCCGGTCGTGCGGGCAGGGTCACGGGCCCCGGCGGGCGGTGGGCCCGGCCGCGGCGGTCCGCGTCCGACGCGCAGCCGCCCGGAACCGGTCGTTCCGGGCGGACGGACGTCCAGTGTGCCAACCAGGGGAGCTGCGGCGGGTATTCCCGGATGACCGGTGAGGCCGCCGGCGGGCCCGCCACGGCCGGAACCCGTGGTCAGGCGCCCACGGCCGGGCGCCCGTGGCCCGGCGCACGCGGCCCGGATCCGACGCCGGGGCTCCGGGCCGGGGCCGGACGGCCGCCACCGCCGCCCGGGCCGCCGCGTACGCTGCGGGCATGGCCGCCTTCGACCCCTCCCCCGCCCGCGGGCCGCGTTCGACCCGGCCGGTCGGGACGGTGACCCGGGGCACCACCAACACCAACCGGCTGCGCCGGATGGACCGCTGGATCGTCCACACCATGGCCCGGACGCTGCGCGCGGCCCCGCAGCCGCCGATCGCGGTGGACCTCGGCTACGGGGCGGCCCCGTGGACGGCCGTCGAACTCGCCTCCCGGCTGCGGGCCGGGAGGCCGGACGTCCGGGTGGTGGGCATCGAGATCGAGCCGGCCCGGGTGGCGGCCGCCCTGCCGTACGCGGACCCGCCGCTGCTGACCTTCCGGCGGGGCGGCTTCGAGGTGCCGCTGGACGGTGCCTCGGCGCACCTCGTCCGGGCCGCCAACGTGCTGCGGCAGTACGAGGAGGAGTCGGTGGCCGCGGTCTGGGAGCGGCTCTGCGGCCGGCTGGCCCCGGACGGCCTGCTGGTCGAGGGCACCTGCGACGAGATCGGCCGCCGCCACGTGTGGGTTGCGCTCGGACCGGAGGGGCCCCGCACCGTCACCTTCGCGGCCCGGCTCGCCGATCTGCAGACCCCCTCCGACCTGGCCGAACGGCTGCCGAAGGCGCTGATCCACCACAACGTGCCGGGGCGGCCGGTGCACGCCTTCCTCACCGAGTTCGACCGGGCCTGGGCCGCGGCGGCGCCGTACGCCGCCTTCGGCGCCCGGCAGCGCTGGACGGCCGCCTGCGCCGCGATGGCGCAGGGCTGGCCGCTGGTGGACACCCGCCGGTGGCGGCACGGGGAGGTCACCGTGGCCTGGTCCGCCCTGGCACCGTAGCGGGCCGGCCCGGCACGGGTCCGCCCGTCGGCGCGGGACGGGCCTGCGGAACGGCTCGGCTGTGCGGAGCGGCGGATTCACTCGAACGAGTTATCGAATTCCTCTGGCGTGTTGACGCCTCGTCACGCCACCATGGAATCGATCGCACGAACTGCCGGCCGCCACGTGAGGTTCCGTCAGCTCCGCTGCGTCACACCGCACACACCGCACACACTGCACACACCACGGGCCTCCCGACCACGCACGGCGCCGGCACCGCCGCGGACGGGCCGGCCCTCAGACCTCCGACTCCAGCGCGCGCCACACCCGCTCGAACACCCCGTAGACCTCGGCCCCGAACAGCACGAAGCGCACCTCGGCGACCTCGCCCGCCCGGCCTGCGGCCACCTCGCCCGCGACCGTCGTGAGGGCGATCCGCGCCGCGTCGTCCAGCGGCCACCCGTAGATCCCGGCGGAGATCGCCGGGAAGGCCACCGAACGCGCACCCAGCTCCACCGCGACCCTGAGCGACTCCCGATAGCAGGAGGCCAGCAGCCCAGCCCGCTCCGCCCGATCCTCCGCCAGGAACACCGGCCCCACGGTGTGCACCACCCACCGGGCCGGCAGCCGCCCGGCCGTCGTCGAGACGGCCCGGCCGGTCGGCAACCCCTTGCCGTAGTGCGAGGCCCGCAACCGACGACAGTCCGCCAGGATGTCCGGACCGCCCCTGCGGTGGATCGCGCCGTCCACCCCGCCGCCGCCCAGCAGCGACGAGTTCGCGGCGTTCACCACCACGTCCACCTGCTGATCCGTGATGTCACCCTGCACAAGCGTGATCTGCGTCACCGCCACCGACCTCCTGTCAGTCCCCTCCGCAGTCCTCCTCAGTCCCCCCTCGCAGGGCCCTCACGGTAATCGCGAACGCCGCCGAGAGCGTGGCAATAACCACAGCAGCGGCCGCCAGTCAGAGAAATCCCCGGAGATCACGTTATGGTCGCGAGAAGCTCCCCGACCCGCGGTGCCAGGCGGGCACTGCGCACGGACGTCAGCCGTTGGGCAGTCGGGGAAAGGAAGGATCGACCAATGCCCGCAACGGGAGACGGGCGGGCATCCGCTGCCGCTGCCAGGCTCGGCGCCGCCGATGCCGCGGACACCGCGCGCCGCGCGGGCACCGGAACGAGCACGCCCACCACCGACGCGGCCGGGCGCCCCGCCGCCGGCCGACCGGTCGCCCAGCGCGCCAAGGCGGCCGCGGAGACCGGCGTCCCCAGGTCGGCCCGCCCCGACGGGGCCCGCGAGCCGGCGCCGATACCGCATCCGCGGACGACCCCGTCCGAGCGGGGCGAGCCCTCCGACGAGGCGCCGTACCGGCTGCTGGTCGTCGCGGACACCGGCTCCGGGGACGTCAGCCTGATCGAGTCGCTGGTCGCCGAGAGCGGCGCCCGGGTCGAGCTGCACCGCGCCGGGGGCATCGAGGAGGCCGCCGCGCTGCTGGCCCCCGTCCCGATGGTCGCCCGGCGCACCCGCCAGCGCCCGGTGGACTTCAACTGCGTCCTGCTCGACCTCGCCGCCCCGGCCCACGGCCCCCGGGGCGGGCCCGCCGCCGACGAGCACTTCCCGTCCGACGGGCTGGACGGGCTGCGCGAGCTGCGCCGCCGCGCCCCGCACGTCGCCCTGGTCGTCCTCACCGACGCGGCCGGCGCCGAACTCGGTGCCGCGGCCGTGGCCGCCGGCGCCCAGGACTTCCTGGTCAAGCGCGAGACGGACGGCCCGCTGCTGGCCCGCGCCCTGCGGTACGCGGTCGAGCGCAAACGGGCCGACGAGTCGCAGCGCCGGCTCGTCGAGGCAGAACTCCGCGGCCAGGAGAACGCCCGCCTGCAGCGGCATCTGCTGCCGACCCCGCTGCTCGACGGCGCGGGCCTGGCCTTCACCCGCCGCTACCGGCCCGGCCGTCGCCGGGCGCTGCTCGGCGGCGACTTCTACGACGCCGTCCGCACCGACGACGGCACGGTGCACGTGGTCATCGGCGACGTCTGCGGGCACGGGCCGGACGAGGCCGCGCTCGGCGTGGCCCTGCGGATAGCGTGGCGGACTCTGGTCTTCGCCGGGCTCACCGGGCAGGAGCTGCTCACCACCCTCCAGCACGTGCTGGAGCACGAGCGGCGCAGCGACGAGATCTTCGCGACGCTGTGCATGCTGGTCCTCGTCCCGGGCGCGGAGACCGTCGGTGCCGACCCGGCCGACGGCACGGCCGTGGGCGTCACGGCCGCGGACGGCGCTGCCGGCACCCTGCCGGTCGAGACGGTGCGGCTGTTCCTGGCGGGCCACCCGGCGCCGCTGCTGCTCGGCCCCGACGGGCCGCCGCGGCTGCTGCCGGCGGACCAGGCCGGTCCGGCGCTGGGCCTGCTGCCCTGCGACGACGGGCTGGCCGCCTGGCCAGCGGTGGAGCTGGAGCTGCGGCCCGGGTGGAGTCTGCTGCTCTACACCGACGGCCTGGTCGAGGGCCGGGTCGGGGCCGGGTCGCGCCGGCTCGGCCAGGACGGTCTGATCGAGCTGATCGCCGACCACCACGCGACCGGGCTCACCCGGGGTCGGCTGGTCGACAGCGCGCTCGCCGAGGTCGAGGAGCTGAACGGCGGTGCCCTGACGGACGACGTCGCCGTGCTGCTGCTGGAGCGCAGTCCGGTGCCCGCCCTGATGGGCTGAACCACCGGACGCCGAGAGGGCGGCACCCTTGCGGGGGTGCCGCCCTCTCGGCGTGTCGTCGGACGGGGCGTCGTCGGGCGGACGCTCCTACCAGGGCCCGTACGGGCCGATGTTCCGCCGGTTGCCGCCGCCGCGGCCGTCGGTGAGCTGCTTGATCGCGGGCCGCACGTCGACCACGTAGACGATGGCCGCGACCAGGCCGATCAGGGTGAGGAAGTTGCCGAGGACGTTGGCGCCGAGGAGCAGGTCGATGCCGAGCGCGAGACCCAGCACGATCAGCCAGAAGCCCTTGGTCTTCTTGTCCGCGGCCCGGTAGGCGTCCTCGCGGCGGATCGCCGCGTCCACGAAGGCGAACAGCTTGAAGCCGATGATCGCGACGGACAACCACCAGAAGGGGTTGAGCACGTCGAAGAGCAGGATGTGGAACACTGCGGACTCCTCACTGCGGCCTCGGCTCCTCCGCCCATGGTGGCACGGCGGACGGCCCGCCTCGGGGACAACGATCCGAACCGCCCGGGCGTGCCCGGGACGGCGGACCTGCGGGCCTTCCCGTTACTTGCCGGTGGACTTGCGGGCGCGGGCGGCCTTCTTGGCGGTGGGTGCCGGCCCGTCCTGGGCACCCTCCTCGGGGGCCGTGGCCGGCTCGGCGTCGAGGGCGACCTCGGTCACCGCCGCCTCGGCGGCCACCTCGCCCGCGGGCTCGACGGTGCCGGTGCGGTTCTTCTCGACGACGGCCTTGCCGCGCTCGGCCAGCTCGTCGTAGGCCTCCTTGGCCTTGACCGCGAACTCGGCGGCACGGCCGACCTGCTGCAGGGCGAAGGTCTGGGCCTTCTCCTGGAGCTCCTTCAGGTCCTTGAGCTCGGCGGGCAGCGCGGTGACGGCCTCGGTGACCTTGCCCTGGGCCTCGACCAGCAGGCTCTGCGCCTCCTGCAGCCGGGCGGCGGCCTTCTCCTGGGCGGCCTTGCGGTCGGCGGCGAGGGCCTCGACCTTGCCGGGGACTTCGCGGAGCTTCTCGTAGGCGAGGTCGCCGGCGCCGGCGAGGGCGTAGAGCGGGGTCGGGTCGCTGAGGGTCTTCTTGATGTCGTCGGTGATCGGCATGGCCGGTCCTCCCGGGCGTCGCTGGTGCGTGCGGTGGTCTGGTGCGGTGCCGCGGCCGGGGCGCCGTCGCCCCGGCGGCGGGTCAGTCCTCTGCGGCAGGAGACGCGTCGGGCGCGGGCGCGCTCTCGCGGTTCTCCTTGAGGAAGGCGTCGTAGACGGCGAGCAGGGCCTGCTTCTGCCGCTCGTTGATCAGGGGGTCGGCGAGGATCGCGACGCGGAGTTCGAGCCCCTCCTCGCGCCGCTCCTCCAGGATTCCGGCCTGCACGTAGAGCGTCTCGGCCGAGATCCGCAGCGCCTTGGCGATCTGCTGCAGGATCTCCGCGCTGGGCTTGCGCAGTCCGCGCTCGATCTGGCTGAGGTAGGGGTTGGACACCCCGGCCGCCTCGGCCAGCTGCCGCAGCGAGAACTGCGCGTTCCGGCGCTGCTCGCGGATGTACTCGCCGAGCGAGCCGACGTTCAGTGAGGCCATGCCTCCAGCATGCACAGCGCCGCTTGCAATTGCAAGCACACTGCTAACTGCAGCAATCAGCGCGCCGCCCCCGGCCTGCCGCCGGTCACGGGCGGGGCGCCTTGGCGCCGTGGACGGCGGTGTACTCGGCGGCGAGCCAGGGGGCGAGGTCGGTCACCAGAAGGGCCGGCACGGCGGGGTCGGGGGTGGGGGTGCGGGCGGTCGCGGCGGCCAGGCGCATCTGGTCGGCGCGGGCGGGGTAGCGGGCGGCGAAGACCTCGGCGGACCGGGCGAGGTCGCTCGTCCAGCCGTTCCAGTCGGGCATGACCAGGGTGAATCCCGTCCGCACCAGCCGGCGGGAGATCCCCCGGGCGAGTCGCCGGCGCTCTTCCTCGTCCGGGTCGGCGGCCAGGCGTTCCCGCCAGCGGGGCAGGGCGAGCGCCAGGTCGCCGTTGGTCTCGCGGGCGAGCAGGCGGCTCGGCCGGTAGCGGGGCAGCTCCCGGGCGAGGTCGTCCCCGATCAGCGGGGTGCACAGGCAGGCCACGAAGAAACCCAGGTCGTGGCGCTCGAGCGGACCGAGCAGGGTGGCCGCGCCGTGGACGAGCACCCCGGCGCCGTCGACCACCGGGAAGTCCCGGTCGAGGCCGGCACCGAGGGCCTCGGCGTCGGCACGGTCGGCCCCGGTCGGCTCCCGGTGCAGGGCGAGCAGCAGGTCGAGGTCGGAGACCCCGGGGACGGCCGTCCCGCGCGGGATGCTGCCGTAGAGGTAGGCGCTGTGCAGCCGGTCGGCCCCGAAGAGGGCGGACGTCCGGGTGCGGACCGCGTCGACGAGCGGGCGGAAGGCCGTCGGGACGCGGTCGAGGGAGCCCTCGCGGGCGATGGTTCCGTCCTCGGCGAGCCCGCGGTCGTCCCGCTGCCCACCACCGGAGCCGTCCGAGCCGCCGGTCACGCGGACGCCCCGGCCCGGCGTTCGAGGTTGGCCGCCATGACGGCCAGGACGCGGACGGTCTCCGCGTACTGATCACGGGTCAGGCCGGCCAGGACGGCGGTCCGCAGCTCGGCGACCCGGGCCTCGACCGCGTCGTGGAGGTCGCGGCCGGCGGCGGTGAGGCGGAACGCACCGCCGTCCGCGGGTTCGGCCCAGCCGCGTGCCACCAGCCCGTCGGGGCCGTGCAGCGGGCCGCCGTCGCCGGCCCGCGCGCCGGTCCGGAACGGGGCGAGGGCGGCGGCGAGCCCGTCCGGCGCGTGCGGGCCGCCGGCCAGGGTGTGCAGCGCCTGCCACCGGCGCCGGTCGACGCCGAGGTCGGCGAGGTCGGCGGCGAACCCGTCCTCCAGGAGGTCGTGCAGGTGCTTCAGCCAGTAGCCGATGGGGCGGTCGGTCGGGTCGGCGGCCATGGCGGCTCCCTCGTATCCATGTAGAATGACATGTAATTGTTCTCCACTATGGACCGGGACGGCGATGGACCGCAAGGACGTTCCCGAGGCGCAGCCGGCGGCCGACGCACAGGTCGCCGAGATCGCCCGTGCGCTGGTGGCGCTGCGCCGCAGCCAGTCCCGGCGGGCGCTCGCCCGGCTCGCCGCCCACCGGACGGGACCGCCCGCCGGCGGCGCGTCGACCGCGCCGCCGGACGGCGTGGTGGAACTGCTGGACGCGGTGGAGGACGCCTCCGCGCTCACCGTGACCGAAGCGGCCGCCGCGCTCGGCGTGGACCAGCCGCGGGCCAGCCGGCTGGCCGCCCAGGCGCTGGCCGCGGGGCTGCTGCGCCGCGAGGCCGACCAGGCGGACGGCCGCCGTTCGCTGCTGCGGCTCACCGCGGACGGCCGGGCGCTGCTCGACCGGGTGCACGCCTTCCGCCGCGGGGTGGTGGCCGAGACCACGACCGGTTGGAGCCCGGAGGACCGCGCCGACCTGGCCCGGCTGCTGGGCCGCTTCGTCGCCGACTTCACCGCGGCCACCGGCACCGGCCGCCGCCCCGTCTGACGCCCCTGCCCGGACGGCCGTCAGCGGCGCGGGGCGATCCCGAGGCGGCGGGCCAGTTCGGGTGCCAGCGGGTAGGGGCGCTCGGGCGGCAGCAGCCGGACGGCCTGGGCGTTGCGCCCCGCCCGGATGAGCCCGGCGATCCGGTGCACCTGGGGCGTGAGGTCGGTGACCGAGACGGTCCACTCGTCGACCAGGGCGCCGATCATGCCGCGGCCCACCCCGATCTGGATGCTGTAGTGGTTGAGCGGGGCGCCCGCCGCGGACCGCTCCGGGTCCCACTGGACGTGCACGGCGGCCCGGGCGAGCACGTCCGGGTCCCCGGTGGTCGGGGCGGCGGCGGCCAGGGCGCTCTCCCAGCCCTCACGGGTCATCCGGACGGCCAGCACCCGCTCCTGCCCCGGCTTGCGGGCCCAGTTGCTGCGGTGCATCAGCCAGCGGAAGGAGGGCTTGATCCAGGTCATCCGGCCGCGCGAGAACGGTTCGACGAACCGCCCGGCGGCGACGGCCGGGCCGGCGATCGCCGGCCCGTACGCCTGGTAGACGACGATGGTGCGCTCGTCGAAGTCGGCGCGGATCTGGCGCAGTTCGGTCACCGGCCCACCCTGTCAGCCGGCCGCCCGGCCGCGCAGGGGGTTTTCCGCCGCACCGGCCGGACGGGGCGGGCGGCCGCGGGGCTACGCGGTCGGGGCCGGGACGGCGCAGGCCGCGGAGAAGCCCTGGCTGGTCAGGCCGAAGGCGCTGTTGATGCGCGAGCGGAAGTTCTCCAGCGCGGCCATGGCGGTGAGTTCGACGAAGGCGGCCTCGCCGAGCCGGGCGAGCAGGGCGGCGGCGAGTTCGTCGGTGACGGCGGGCTCGGTCTCGGTCACCGCCTCGGCGTAGGCCATCACCTGCTGTTCGAGTTCGGTGAACGCCTCGGTGTGCTCCCGCCACTGCGGCACCAGGGCGATCTTGTCGAGCGGCAGGCCGAGTCCGTCCGCGGCCCAGTGGCCGTAGTCCAGGCACCAGGAGCAGTTGATCCGGGCGGCGGCGGCCATCACGGCGAGGTGCTTGAGGCCGGGGTCGAGGGCGTTCCAGCGGGCGACGCCGCGCTCGGTGCGGACGAAGGTGAGCAGCACCCGGCTGTTGTGGCCGAGGGCGAGCCCGGGGTCGAGGACCTTGCCGTACGTCCGCCGGGAGTACCAGGCGCCGATGCGGTTGAGCAGGGTGCGGGGCGGGGTGAGCGGTATGCGGGCCATGGCCGTGCCTCCTGGGTCGTCGCGCTGTTCTCGCAAGGGGACGGCGCGGCGCCCGGAAACGTGACACCGGGCGGCCGGGGGCGCGGTGCGCTCAGCCCGTGCCGGTGAACCGCCGGTAGGCGGGGGCGAGGAGGTCGGCGAGGTCGCGGCCGCGCACGGTGCTGCCGGACGGGCCGAGCGGGTCCAGGGCGGGGGCCGCCGGGCGGTCGTCGCCGTCCGTGCGGAGGGTGAAGTCGCCGTCCCAGAAGGCGCGGTCCGCCCCGGCCGGGCCGGCGGCGGGGCGGGTGTCGGGACGTTCGGCGGGGCGTTCGGCGGTCATGGCGGCGGTCAGGCTCCGGTGGCGTCGGCGGAGAGGGTGAGCAGGTCGCGCAGGGCGTCGGCGGAGAGTTCGGTGATCCACTGCTCGCCCTCGCCGACGACGGTGCCGGCCAGGGTCCGCTTGGCCTCGACGAGGTCGGCGATCCGTTCCTCGACGGTGCCGGTGCAGACCAGCCGGCGGACCTGCACGCCGCGGCGCTGGCCGATCCGGTGGACCCGGTCGGTGGCCTGGTCCTCGACGGCCGGGTTCCACCACCGGTCGAGGTGGACGACCTGGTTGGCGGCGGTGAGGGTGAGTCCGGTGCCGCCGGCCCGCAGCGAGAGCAGGAACACCCCGGGCCCGTCGGGCTCCTGGAAGCGCCGGACGAGCCGCTCGCGCTCCGGCCGGGGCGTGCCGCCGTGCAGGTGGAGGACCTCGGTGCCGAGCCGCTCGGCGAGGTGGGGGCGGAGCCGGGCGGTGAACTCGGTGTACTGGCTGAAGACCAGGGTGCGCTCGCCGCCCGCGAGGGCCGCGGCGAGGATCTCCTCCAGCCGGTCGATCTTGCCCGAGCGGCCGGCCAGCGGGCCGCGGTCGCGGACGAGTTGGGCGGGGTGGTTGCAGACCTGCTTGAGCCGGCCGAGGGCGGAGAGCACCGCGCCCTTGCGTTCGACGCCGCGGGTCCCGTCGAGGCGCTGCATCAGGTCGGCGACCACCGCCCGGTAGAGGCCGGCCTGTTCGGCGGTGAGCCCGCACGGGACGGTGAACTCCTGCTTGGCGGGCAGGTCGAGGGCGATCGCGGGGTCGCTCTTGACCCTGCGCAGCAGGAACGGCCCGGCGAGCCGGCGCAGCCGTTCGGCGGCGGCCGGGTTGGCGTTCTGCTCGACGGGGACGGCGAAGCGTTCGCGGAAGGACTCGGCGCTGCCGAAGAGTCCCGGGTTGGCGAAGTCGAGGACGGCGTGGAGTTCGGCGAGCCGGTTCTCCACGGGGGTGCCCGTGAGGGCGATCCGCGGGCCGGAGGGCAGCGAGCGCAGGGCGCGGGAGCGGTCGGTGGCGGTGTTCTTGACGGCCTGGGCCTCGTCGGCGACGATCCGGCGCCAGCGGACGGCGGCGAGGTCGGCGGCGTCGCGGCGGACGGTGTCGTAGCTGGTCACGACGAGGTCGGCGGCCGCGGCGGTGCGGGCGGTGCCGCGTTCGGGGCCGTGGTGGAGCCGGACGCGCAGGCCGGGGGTGAAGCGGGCGGCCTCCCGCTGCCAGGTGCCGACCATGGAGGTCGGGCAGACCAGCAGGGTGGGTCCGGTGGCGCCCTCGGCGTGCTCGCGGGCGAGCAGGGCGAGCGTCTGGACGGTCTTGCCGAGTCCCATGTCGTCGGCGAGGACGGCGCCGAGGCCGAGTCCGCCGAGGGCGTGCAGCCAGTCGGCGCCGCGCCGCTGGTAGGGGCGGAGTTCGCCGTGGAATCCGGGCGGGGCGGCCTCGTCCGAGGTGGCGGCGGGGTCCGTGCCGGCGCGGCCGGCGAGCAGGTCGCCGATCGGTCCGTCGGCGTGGACGGCGGTGACGGGGAGACCGGCGACGTGCGCGGTCTCGTCGAGGGCGAGCCGGAGCAGGTCGGCGCGGTCCATGGTGCCGGTGGCGTGGCGGGTGAGGAAGGCGTGGGCGGCGCGGATCTGGGCGGTGTCGACCTCCGTCCAGCGGCCGCGGAGGCGGACGAGCCCTTGTTGGGCGGCGGCGAGTTCGGCGAGTTCGTCCTCGGTGAGGGGGGTGTCGCCGAGGGCGGCCTGCCAGCGGAAGGCGAGCAGGTCGTCGCGGTCGATGCGGGAGGGCCGGTCGACGGCGCCGGGGGTGGCGGTGCGGGCGGTGAGGGTGAGTCCGAGCCGGGGGCGGCGCTGCCACCAGGTGGGCAGCAGGATGCCGAAGCCGGCGCGGTCGAGTGCGGGGGCGGCGTCGCGGAGGAAGGCGAGGGCGCCGGCCCGGTCGAGGGCGAGGCCGGTGGGCCGGATCTCGCGGGCGGTGGTGCGCAGGGCGGGGTGGAGCAGGGCGGCCCGGTCGAGTTCGGCGGCGAGGGCGGCCGCGGGGTCGGGGACGGTGCGGGCGAGGGCGGCGTGGCCGGGACCCTGCGCCCACAGGTCGGCGGCGGGGACGAGCAGGGACGGCCGGTCGGCTGCCCGGAGCAGCAGGTCGAGCCGCCAGTCGTCGTCGGGGCGGCCCTCGGGTTCCTCCTCGGTGGGGCCGAGCGGTTCGACGAGCCGCAGCACCAGCCGGACGGCGGGGTCGGCGGGGACCCGGGCGTGCCAGGCGGCGAGGCGTTCGGCGAGTCCGTCCGGGACGGTGTCGAGGCGGCCGTCGGGGGCGTGCAGGGCGGTCAGCCAGGGGTCGTCGCCGGGTGGGGGCGGCAGGTCGGCGAGGGTGGCCCGGGCCTCCAGGTCGGTGAGGGTGTCGAGTGCGTCGGCGAGCAGGGTGTCGGCCCGGCGGCGGCCGGCGGCGGCCGCCGGGTCGGTGGCGAGGCAGACCCGCGGGCAGCCGGCGGCGAGGGCGGCGGCCTCGGCGCGGTCCTCGCCGTCGGGTGCGGGCCGCCAGCGGGCGTACGGGGTGCCGTCGGCCTCGTGGAGGGCGGGCAGGACGCGGCCGCGGCCGACCAGCCGCCAGGCGAGGTCGTGCACGGCGGTGAGCCAGCGCAGCGAGGAGCCGTACGCGAGTTCGGTGGGCGGGCCGTCGTCGGGTTGGCAGTGGGCGGTGGCGCGGTGCGGGTCGAAGAGGGCGCCGAGGAGTTGGGCGGTGTGCGGGCCTTCGAGGACGAGGACGGGGACCCGCCAGGGGGTGGGGGCGGCGCCCTGCGGGCGGGTGCCGGTGGGCAGTTGGGGCGAGGGGGCGGGGGCGCCGCCGAGCGAGGGCAGGTGCAGGGTCGCCCAGCGTTCGGCGGCCTGGGCGGCGAGCCAGCCGGGGCCGGGGCCGAGGCCGGCGAGCAGCCGGGCGACGGCGGCGGCGGGGAGGGCGTAGGGGTGTGCGGCGGGGCCGGCTCCGGGCCCGGGGCGGGTCGGCCGGTCGTGGTACGCGGCGCCGCTCTCGGCCCAGAGGGCGAGCCGGCCGCCGTCCTGCCAGAGGGCGTGCAGCGCGTCCATGGGTGGAACCTTCCGTGGGCCGACCGGTTCACCATAGCCGGGGGGTCTTTGGGGGCAGCCCGGCCGCCGTTCGCCGGCCGGACGAAACTGGTGGTTGAACTTTGAACCAGATGGGGTTATGGTGGAGCCAACAAGTTGAAGCCTAAACAATATGGCTTCGCACCAGAGGAGGAAGCCATGGGCATCTTCAGCCGCCGCAACGACACCGCCGTCGCCACCGCCCCGGCCGCCGTCAACGGCCCGGACCTGGGCCACCTGAGCGGCGAGTGGGCCATCGACCCCGCGCACAGCCGGATCGGCTTCGCCGTCCGCCACGCGATGGTGACCAACGTCCGGGGCGAGTTCACCGAGTACGACGGCAAGCTCAAGCTGGACGGCGCCGAGCCCGGCAACTCCTCCGCCGAGCTGGTCATCAAGGTCGCCAGCGTGGACACCAGCCAGGCCCAGCGCGACGAGCACCTGCGCACCGGCGACTTCTTCGCCGCCGAGACGTACCCGGAGATCCGGTTCACCTCCACCTCCGCCGAGCGGATCGGCGAGGACACCTACCGGATGACCGGTGACCTCACCATCAAGGACGTCACCAAGCCGGTCGTCCTCGACCTCGACTACACCGGCCACGCCACCGACCCGTACGGTGCCGCCCGGATCGGCTTCGAGGGCCGCACCACCGTGGACCGCACCGAGTGGGGCCTGACCTACAACGCCGCGCTGGAGACCGGCGGCGTGCTGATCGGCGAGAAGGTCAAGCTCACCTTCGACATCTCCGCCGTCAAGTCCGCCTGACGGCAGCACGGTTCGCGACACCCGGCCACGCCCCCGCCGACACCGACGGCGGGGGCGCCGCCGCGCCCGGGCCCGGTCGGCCCGCTCCGCCGTCGGCTACAGTCACAGGTCGAGCGGGGGGTACGGCCATGGAACTGCGGCAGCTGCACTGCTTCGTCGCCGTCGCCGAGGAACTGCACTTCGGCCGGGCCGCCGAGCGGCTGCTGCTCGGACAGCCCGCCGTCAGCCAGCAGGTCCGCCGCCTGGAGCGGGAGCTGAAGGTCGAGCTGTTCGACCGCTCGCCCCGCCACGTCCGGCTCACCCCGAGCGGAGAACGCTTCCTGCCCGCGGCCCGCGCCGTCCTGGACGCCGAACGGTCCGCGCGCGCCCTCGCCGCCACGCTCACCGCCCCGGACCGTCTCCGCCTCGGCACGGTCACCGGCCTCGGCACCCGCCTCGACCGCATCCTCGACGCCTACGAGCGGCACGCCCCCGGCGTGGAGGTGGAACTCTGCGCGCTGCCCGCCGCCGAGCGGCTGGCCCGGCTCGCCGACGGCCGGCTCGACGCCGCCTTCGTCCGCGGCGTCCCGCCGGAGCGGGACGGCGAGCTGCGCCTCCTCGCGCTCTGGGAGGACGAGTTGACCGTCGCGCTGCCCGCCCGGCACCCGCTCGCCGAGCAGGACACGATCGACCTCGCCGACCTCGCCGACCTCCCGCTGCGGCTCACCGAGCGGCGCAACCACCCCGCCCTGGTCGACCTGGTGACGGCCGCCTGCCGCGGGGCGGGCTTCGAGCCCGTCCCGGGCCCGGCCTCCGGCACCCTGCAGGACACCCTCGCCGCCATCGGCTCCGGCCCGGCCACCTGGACGGTGGTCTACACGGAGAACGCCCGCAGGACGGTGGCGGGCCGGGTGGCCTTCCGTCCGCTGCGCACCCCCCGCCTCGCCCTGCCCACCTCGCTGGCCGTCCGGCGCGGCGCACCGCTGCCCCGGCTGCTGCTCAGCGCCTGCCGGCAGGACCGGGCACAGTCCGCCGCGCCCCCGGAGAAAAGCCGCTGACCCGCAACGATCAGGGTTCGTGATCGCTGCCAGAGCCGATCGGGTCTGGGTCGCGGCCCACCCCCGGGTGTGGACTCCTCCCAGGAGGCCGGGCCGGGCGGAGGAGCCGCACCGGACGGCCGAGGACCGAGGAGAGCACCATGCCGATCGTCACCGTGCAGCAGGGCCCCCGCACCGTCGAGCTGAAGCGCGAGCTGGTCAAGAAGATCACCGACGCCTTCGTCGAGGCCTACGAGATCCCGGCCGAGACCGTCCAGGTGTGGATCCACGAGGTCCCGGCCGACAGCTGGGGCGCCGCCGGCACCCTGATCGCGGACAAGTAGCCGCGACCGCGCCGCCGGGGGCCGCGGGTCATCCCGTTCCGGGCAGCAGGGCGGCGTCCTCCGCCGGCAGCCAGCTGCCCGGCGGGCGCCGCAGCCAGCCCTCCCGGCGCCCCAGGTCCGCCGCCGCGGCGAGCAGCGCGGTCAGCCCGGGGTGGCGCAGGCCCAGCCGGTGCACCAGGCCCACCAGGCTGAGCGGCACCGGGTCGACCAGCGGCCGGGTGACGCACCCCGGCACTTCGGGTCCGCCGACGGTGGTCAGCACCGGCTCGCGGTGCCGGGCGAGGTAGCGGGCGAGCTCCGGCACGCCGACCGGCGGGGCGTGCCCGGGTGCGGCCGTCAGACCGTGCGCGGCCAGCAGGTCGAGCCCCAGGTCCGTCCACTCGGTGGTGGCCGGGTTGCCGGCCAGGACGTCCACGGGGTGGCCGGCCAGGGCCGCCACCGGGACGGCCGCCCGGCCGGCCAGCGGGTGGTCGGCCGGCAGGAAGACCGCCATCGGCTCCAGCCGGACGGGGACGTGCGCGAGTTGGGCCCGGACCCGGGCGGGCAGGCCGGGCTGCCGGCCGAAGGCCACGTCCAGCCGGTGCGCGAGCAACTCCGCCGCGGCGGCGGCCAGTCCGCCGTGGAACCGGGCGAGCAGCTCGGCCTCCGGCTCCGCGGCGCGGGCCGCGGCGAGCAGCCGGCCGGGGGTGAGGTCGACGCCGTCCACGTCGTTGCCGAGGTCGACCAGCAGGGGCCGGGCCCGGACGGCGGAGACGATCTCGTCGTGCAGGGCCAGCAGGCGGCGGGCCTGCGGCAGCAGGGCCTCCCCGGCCGGGGTCAGCTGGACGCTGCGCGTGGTGCGGTGGAACAGCACCACGCCCAACTGCCGTTCCAGCGCCCGGACGTCCCGGCTGAGCACCTGCTGGGCGAGGTGCAGCAGCGCGGCCGCCCGGCCGAAGTGGAGGGTCTCGGCGGTCGCGACGAATCCGCGCAGCAGCCGGGGGTGCAGGTCCTGGGGCATGATCACGGCAGCGTAGGCAACCGGCCTCCGATTGACAACGCAGGTGCGTGAATCGGGCCGAACAGGTGTTGGACCTGCGGCCCGCGCGGCGGCGAGGCTGGTGGCACCGCCGATCCTCGACCGGGAGACCCGTGTCCGCCTCGTACCGCCGCATCCTCGCCCTGCCCGGGGCGCTCGCCTTCACCCTCGCCGCGCTGCCGGCCCGCCTCGCGATGTCGATGAGCGGGGTCTGTGCCGTCGTCCTGATCTCGGAACGGCGCGCCTCCTACGCACTGGCCGGGGCCGTCTCCGCCGCCGGGATGGTCTCCCTCGCCGTCCTGCTGCCGCTGCTGGGCCGCCTGGTCGACCGGTACGGGCAGGCCCGGGTCGCGGTGCCCTCCGTCCTGGCGGCCGCGGTGCCGACGGCGGGGCTGCTGCTCTGCGTCCGGTCCGGCGCACCCGACTGGACGCTGTTCCTGTGCTGGGCGGCCTCCTCGACGGCGCCCAACGTCGGAGGGATGGTCCGGGCGCGCTGGGCGCACCTGCTGCGCGGCGACGAGGCCGGCCGGCACCTCGCCAACTCCCTGGAGCAAGCGCTGGACGAGCTCTGCTTCATGCTCGGCCCGGTGCTGGCCGTCCTGCTCTGCCGGGCGTTCACCCCGGAGACCGGGCTGCTCGCCGCGGGGGTGCTCTGCACGGCCGGTGTGCTGCTGCTGGCCGTGCAGCGCGGCACCGAACCACCGCTCGCCCCGGCGTCCGCGGGCGCTGCCGGCGGGGAGGGGACGAGCGGGGCCGGCCGGCCGGCGGGCGGGCGCGGCGGCCTCCGGGTGCTGCTGCCGATGTTCCTCGCCACCGGGGTGGTGTTCGGCTCGATGGAGGTCACCACCATCGCGTACACCGACGCGACCGGGCACGGCTCGCTGGCCGGGCTGCTGCTGGGCCTGGTGGCGGCCGGATCGTGCGTGTCGGGGCTGGTGTCCGGGCTGCTGCGGCCGCGCCGCGGGCCGGCCGCCCGGCTGCTCGGCGGGGTCGCGGCGATGGCCGGCCTGATGCTGCTGCCCGCGGCGGCCGGGCTCTTCGGCGCGGGGCCCGCGGTGCTGGCGGCGGCTCTCTTCCTGGCGGGTTCGGGCACCGCGCCGACCATGGTGAGCGGGATGACGCTCGTCCAGCGGCTCGTGCCGGCCGGCCGGTTGAACGAGGCGATGGCCGCGGCGGTCTCGGCGATCCTGGTCGGCATCTCGGCCGGCTCGGCGATCGGCGGCGCGGTCGCCCAGCGCCTCCCCGCGGGCGCCGGCTACCTCGTCCCGGCCGCGGCCGCGGCCACCGCCCTGCTGATCGCCGCGACCGGCGCCCGCCGGCTGCGCGCCGCGGCCCCCTCCCCCGCCGAGCGCCGGACCACCGACCGGGCCGTACCCGCTGCGGCCTGCGTCGACTGACCCCACCGCACGCACGAAACCCCGGCACCCGCCCGTCCCACCGGCCACCGGCACCGCAGGCCGTCGCCGAAGGGACCACGCCCCTGCACGCAGACACCACCGCGCCGTCCCGGCCACCCCCCGGCCGACCCCGCGTCACCCGCCGCGCGCCGGCGGAAATCCCCGTGCCCGCTGTCGGCGCCGGGCGTTAGCGTCGCGGGCATGACCGCAGGGATCACGTACGTACGGGGGGACGCCAGTGCGCCGCAGGGCGCCGGGGTCAAGGTGATCGCGCACGTCTGCAACGACCTGGGCGGCTGGGGCAAGGGCTTCGTGCTGGCGCTGTCGCGGCGCTGGCCGGAGCCGGAGGCCGCCTACCGGGCGTGGCACCGCGACCGGGCCCGGAACGGCTTCGGGCTCGGCGCGGTGCAGTTGGTCCAGGTGGAGAGGTACGTCTGGGTGGCGAACCTCGTCGGCCAGCGGGGCATCCGCACGGGCCGCTCCAGCGGGGTGCCGGTGCGGTACGAGGCGATCGACGCGGGGCTGGCGGAGCTCGCCGGGCACGCCCTGCGGCTGGGGGCGTCGGTGCACATGCCGCGGATCGGCTGCGGGTTGGCCGGCGGCCGCTGGGAGCGGGTGGAGCCGCTGGTCCGCGCCCGGCTGGCCGAGCAGGGAGTGGCCGTGACGGTCTACGACCGGTGAGCCGGCCGGGGCCAGCTGTACTCGTACTCGGTGACCTCGTGGCCGCCGGGGAACACCGCGGTCCGTTCGGCGGTGCGCACCCCGCCCTCGCGCTCGTAGAAGGCGACGGCGCGGTGGTTGTCGCGCAGCACCTCCAGGCGGAGGGCGGCGGGTGCGGCGCGGTCGAGGGCGGCGCGCAGCAGCCGGGTGCCGATGCCGCCGCCGGTGCGGCCGGGGCGGACGTGCAGGTTGTCGAGCAGGACGCGGCCGTCGGGTTCGGGCACCAGGTAGGCGAAGCCGACCGGTGCGCCGCCGGGCTCCTCGGCGAGCAGCAGGACGGGGGTGTGCTCGGGGCCGCCGTAGTCGGCGGTGAGGCGCAGCTCCCAGATCTCCAGGCGCTGGGCGGGCGGTCCGTCGCCGAGCGCCTCCGCGGGGACGAGGCCGGCGTAGGCCGTACGCCGGCTGTCGGCGTGCAGGGCCGCGACGGCGGGGGCGTCGGCGGGTCCGCCCTCGCGGACGGTGATCTCGGCGGTCATGTCCCGAGCCTTTCACGGCCCGTCGGGGCCCGGTCCGGCGCGGCCGCGGCCGGTTCCGCTTGAAGTCGTCCCGGGCACGGCCCTAGAGTCTCCCGGAGCAGGTTTTGAACGCGTTCGAAACCTGCTCGGGTGGACCGCACCGGGTACGGAGGGGAGATCCGGTGCGGTCCGCCCGACCCGCGCCGCCCGGGCCGGGCGGGACACCCCCCGCGCCCGGCTAGGCTCAGGGCCGTGGACGAGCAGAAGGGCGGCACCCCAGGCATGGACGAGAGCGCCCAGGACGCCGGGCTCGGGGCGGAGCTCCCGGGTGGCCGGGCGCGCCCCAAGACCGGCAAGAGCGAGCAGACCCGGGCGCTGATCCTCGAGACCGCGATGCGCCTGTTCCAGGAGCGCGGCTACGAGAAGACCACCATGCGCGCGATCGCGGCCGAGGCCGGGATCTCGGTCGGCAACGCGTACTACTACTTCGCCTCGAAGGAATTCCTCATCCAGGGGTTCTACGACGGGATGACGGTCGAGCACGCCGTGGACGCCGCGCAACGGATGCAGGGCCACACCGAGTTCGCCGACCGGCTGCACCTGGCGCTGTCCTCCTGGTTGGACACCGCCGCGCCGTACCACGAGTTCGCCGCCCAGTTCTTCCGGACGGCCGCCGACCCGAACAGCTCGCTCAGCCCGTTCGCCAACGAGTCGCACCGGGCCCGGGCCACCGCCGTCGGGCTCTTCCGGGACGTGCTGACCGGCTCCGACGTCGCGCCCAAGCTGGACAAGGAGCTGGCCGAACTGCTGCCGGACCTGCTCTGGCTGCACCTGATGATCATCGTGCTGTACTGGGTCTTCGACCACACCCCCGGCCAGGAGCGCACCCGCGAGTTCGTCCGCCGGTCCACCCCGATGGTCGCCAAGGTGGTCGTGCTCTCCCGCTACCGGGTGTTCCGCCCGCTGGTGCGGGACGTGAAGGGCCTGATCCAGGACTTCATCCTGCCGACGATAGGCCGCACCGCGACCTGAGGCCCCCGGCCGGCGTCCCGCGCCGGCCCGGGGCCCACCGGTCAGAAGCCGTCCGGGTTCCAGGCCTGTACGGCGGTGCGCAGCAGCAGGTCGGCCCGGTCCGCCGCGCCGCCGGTCAGCTCGGCCAGCAGGCCTGCCGCGTGCAGCCGGACGGCGGACTCGGTGCCCAGGTACAGCGCGGCGAGCGCCGAGGCGTCCAGCGCGAGGTCGGGGGCCTGTTCGGTCGGGGTACAGCGGCCGGTGCCGTCGGCGGCGGTCTCCAGCGCCCAGCGGCCGGCCGCGAAGCCGTCCGGGTCGGCGACCTCCAGCACCAGCCGGCCGGGGGCGCGGTAGCTGCGGGCGGTGAACGCGGCGGGCAGGTCGAGCAGCCGCAGCCAGAGGAAGTCGGAGCTGTCCCGCCCGGGGACGGCCGCGCGGGGGTCGGTGAGCAGCAGCGGCAGCGGGTCGTCGGGCGCGAGGTTGCCGATCGCGACGGTGCGGACCCAGTCCACCGAGAACGCCAGGCGCCACAGCGCCACGGCGGCCTCGCGGTCCAGCGCCAGGAAGTCCTGGACGGTGAGGGTGCAGTTCGGCAGGTTGCCCTCCCACACGTCGTCCACCGTGTAGGCGATCAGACCGGTGACGGTGCCCTCGGCGTCGCGGTGCAGCGCGAGGAAGGGCTCCTTCCAGTCGAAGCCGGGCAGGGTGACCTCGCCGGTGTGCAGCTTCCACCAGGTGTCGCTGCGGCCGATCGCGCCGGGCTGCCGCCGCCGCCAGCGCTCGTGCAGTTCGGCGCCGTGCTTGCGGGCCTCGGCCATGGTGACGAAGTCGGTCCGCCCGCCGGAGGCGGGCAGGTCCTCGCGGAGTCGGCCGCGGCCGAGGTCGACCGTCCAGGACTGGTTGCGGGTGGCAGGGCCGAAGCCGTACCTGCCGTAGATGGGGTGCTCGGCGGCGATCAGGATCGCCGCGGCGCTGCCGCGCTCCTTCGCGGCCGCGAGGTCCTGCCCCATCATCCGGCGGAGCAGGCCGCGGCGGCGGTGGGTGGAGTTGACCGTCACGGCGGTGATCGCGTCGACCGGCAGCAGGGCGCCGCCGGGCACGGTGAGCCCGGTGTCGAAGCTGCGGAAGGTGGCCACGCAGCGGGACGGGTCGTACGGGTCGAAGGCGCCGAGGAAGCGGCCCGGCTCGAAGGTCAGCCGTCGGTACTCGGTGCCCTCGGCCAGGTGCGGGCGGAGGAATCCGCGGGCCACCGCACGGTCCCACAGCGGGAGTTCGTCCTCGGTGACGGCCCGGACCTCGACGGCGTCCGGCGCGGTCGGCCGCCCCTCGGTGTGCCGGCCGGCCCCGGCCGGTGCGTCCTTGCTCATCCGGCCACGGTACGGCGGGTCCCGGGGGCCGGCATCCGAATTTCGGCGCGGCCCGCGGCCCGCGGCACCGGCGGCGGTCACCTCCCGCGCCCCGGGCGCGGCCCGGCGGTCAGCCCTGCCGGCGCGGCTGCGGGTGCGGCAGCTTCGGGTGGCGGTAGGGGGCGTACGGCTCGGGGGACTCCGCGGCGGACGGACGGGCCGCGTACACCCGCTGCCGGCCGGCCCGGACGGTCCGCCGGCGGGCGTGCGCCAGGGCCTGGCGCTCCGGCTCCGGCGGTGCGGCCGGGTGGCCGGCGGGCAGCACCGCGGCGGCCCCTCCGGCCCGCCGGGCGGCGGCCAGCGCGGCGGCCCGCCGGTCGGCGAGCCGGGCCGAGCGGCGGGCGAGCGCCCGGGCGTGCTGCACGTCGAGGTGGGCGGTGGCCCGGGCGGCCATCCGCTCGGCGACCCGGTGGGTGGCGGTGTGGTGCGCGGGCACCTTGTCCGGGGCGCCCGCGATCAGGTCGAACAGCCAGGTGCGGGCCACGTCGGCGCGGGCGTGCAGCCGCCGCTCGCGGCGCACCGCGCGCTGCATCCGGCGCGGCCGGGAGGGGTAGCGCCAGCGGGCCCACGGGCTGCCCGGCCTGGCGAGGCGGACGGCACCGACCCAGGCGAGGCCGGGCACCATGATGCCGAGCAGGCCCGTCCACATCTTGCCCTTGACCAGGGCGACCACCGAGACCAGCGCGTTCACCGAGATCACCGCGACCAGGCCCCACCGGCCCTCGCCCGTCGCGGAGGTCTGGCCGGGCACGACGCCGAGCGGGACGTAGCCGGTGAGCAGCAGCGCCGTGCCGAGCAGGACGAGCACCACGGCGTCCACGGACTTGCGGCCCTGTTCGCTCCAGTAGACGTCGTCCAGGTGCAGGATCAGCGCGAACTCGTCCAGCACCAGGCCGCAGCCGATGCCGAAGCACAGCCCGAACCAGTCGATCCAGGGGTGGCCGCCGTTGGTGGCGAACACCCCGATCCCGCCGACCAGCAGGAAGCCCAGCCCGAACACCATGTGGTGGATGTGGAGTCCGCCCGGGGTGATGTTGCCCGGCCACCAGCGCACCTGGGCGCGGATCATCCGCACGCTGAAGCGGATGCCGACGAAGGACACGATGAAGCCGACGAGCAGCAGGAAGAGCGGCTGCTTGTGCGCGTCGACGATGTGCTCGCGGTAGCCGTCCAGCAGGTCGTTGATCACGGGTGGTGCCTTCGTTCTCGGGTGGTGCTCCGGGGCGTCGAGGGGCCAACGACCGGTCAGAACCCGCGGGTGCGTTTGGCGGCCCGGCGGGGGACGAGCAGGTGGGGCGCGAGCGGATCGGTCGCGCCGGGGGTCTTCAGGAAGAGCCGGGCGACCTCGCCTCCCAGGTTGACGCCGACCGCCAGGGCCATCGCCAGCGCGGCGGCCCGGGTGACCGAGACCAGCCCGGCGCTGGCGTGCCCCTGCGCGAAGGCCAGCATGCCGAGGTAGAGCGCCGAACCGGGCATCAGCGGGCCGATCGCCGCCGTCACGTACGGCAGCGCGGAGGCCCGCCGGTAGCGGGCCGTCAGCTGGCCGAACAGGCCGACCAGGCCGGCCGCGGCGCCGGTCGCCGCGATCGGCGAGACCCCGGCGTTCGTCAGCACGCCGTACGTCGACCAGCCGATGCCGCTCATCAGCACGGCCATCGGCAGCGTCCGCCGCTCGGTCTGCAGCAGCACCGCGAAGGCCAGCGCCAGCACCATCGCGGCGAGCAGCTGGATCGGCGGGTCGACGGCGCCGCCGATCGACTCGTCCGGGCGGAGCTTCGCGTTGTAGTTGACGCCGAGGTAGAGCACCGACATCACGCCGATCACGATGCCGGCGATCAGGTAGAGCACCTCCAGCAGGCGGGCGGCGGCGGTGATGTAGAAGCCGGTCAGGCCGTCCTGGACGGCGGAGACCAGCGCCCGGCCGGGCAGCAGCGCGAACAGGCCGCCGGTGATCACCACCGAGCCGCGCAGGTGCAGGTCGTTGAAGGAGAGCACGATGCCGATCAGCGCGGCCGGCGTCGCCGCGACCACGAACTGGTAGAACTCCGGCAGCCCGCGCCGGGCGATCGTCGAGGCCAGCCGGTCGCCGACCACCGCGGCGAGGAAGGCGCCGGCGAACACCAGCCACGCCTTGCCGTCGATCCGCCCGCCGACCAGGAAGGTCGCCGCGCCCGCCAGCAGTCCGGTGGCCAGCGCCAGCAGCCAGACCGGGTAGGGGTGCCGGTTGCGGCGGATCACGGCGAGCCGTCGGTAGGCGTCGTTGACCGGGATCTTCTCCGCCGTGATGTCCGCGACCAGCCGGTGCACCGCGGCCAGCCGGGTGTAGTCCGAGGTGCGCCGGCGGACCGTCCGGGCGGCGCTCACCGGCGGGTCGATCAGCGACGGGTGGTAGGAGATGGAGATCAGCGTGAAGGTGACCTGCGGCTCGCAGTGGTCCAGCCGGTAGGCGTGCGCGATGCCCAGCATCGCCGCCTCGACGTCCTCGGCGGCCTCACCGCTGGCGAGCAGCAGTTCGCCGATCCGCAGCGTGAGGTCGAGCACCCGGGGGACGTGCCGGGCGGCCGACGGGTGCAGGTCGCGCGGGGTCCGCTCGAAGGCGGGCCGCTCGGTCATCGGGGTGCGCAGCAGGGTGCGCATCCGGTCCGGCCAGGGCGCGGACCCGGGGGCGCCCGCCTGCAGCTCGGAGAGGTCCACGCCGTGCGCCGGGGTGTAACCGGCGGCGCGCCAGTCCTCCGGCGTGAGGGTGTCCTCGGGTCCGCCGGCGGGGGCGAGCAGGCCCTCCGTCGGCGGGGGCGGCGGGGCGAGCGGCACCGCGGTCCGCGGCGACGCGGCGGGGACGGCGGGCCCGAGCAGGCCCTCGGTGGGCGGCGCCTGCCCGGCCGGGCCGCGGACGGCCCGCTCCGGTGCCCGGTCCGCGGGCGCCGCAGCAGGGGCCGGGGCGGGCCGTCCGCGGCCGCCCCTGGCCTTCTTGCCGCCGCCCGGCCGGCCCCGCTTCGGCACGTCCGCCACTCCTCGCCGCCCCTGGTGGCCGCGCCGGCCACGCTCCGATCCTGCGCCCCACCTTGCCCGATCGAACGCGCGGACGCACATGTCCATCGAGGCCGGGGGCGCGGCAACCGCAGGGCCGGCGGGCGGACGTGACGGACATCACGGACATCCGCCCCGGGGCGGGGGCACCGGCCGGCCGGTGCCCCCGCGCCTCAGAGTCCGTACCGGCGCACGACGTCCTCGTGCCGGGCGGTGTCCGCGCCCGCCGCCTTCGCCAGGTCGAGCCAGCTCAGCGGGTGCTCCCAGTCCGCCGTCAGCCGCTGCAGCAGCGCGTCGGCGTCCGCCGAGGTGGCGGTCGGCGGCACGCCGAGGGCGGCGTAGACGCCGGGCAGGCCGGCGTCCCCGCCGGCCGGGTCGGTGACGGCGTACTGGTCGCCGCTGTACGCCCACAGCCCGTAGCGCTCCTCGGCGAGCGCACCGCGGAGCGCGAACCAGGCGTCCTCGCCGGGCCAGGCGCCGTCCAGCCAGTGCGTGGTGTAGCCGGCCGGGTCGAGCAGCGCCAGCTGCCGGAAGACCGGGCGCCACGACTCGCGCTCGGTCCCGTCCTCGGGGCGCTCGTTGAGCACGGCCGGACCGAAGACGACGACGTCCCGGTGGTTGAGCGGCACGTCCTCGCCGAGCACCGGCACGATCCGCGCGGTGGCCGGCCCGGTGCGGACGGCGGGCAGGTCCACGCTCGCCCCGTTGGCGCGGGTGGTGCGGACGGTGACCATCTGCCACTCCTCGTCCACCGGGCCCTCGTCGGCGTCGAACTCGATGCCGATCAGCGCGCCGGTGCTGCGGACGACCGCCCAGTCCCGGTTGGCGGTCGCGGCGGTGATCAGGTGCCACAGGTCGGGCTCCTGGACGGTGCGGTGCTCCTCGTCCTCGCCCGCCCGGTCGGCGGGCACCGCGTGCTCCAGCAGTTCCTGGTAGAGCCGCTGGGCCCGCGCGTGGTCGCCGAGGCGGGTGGCCGCGGTGGCGGCGAGCCGGCGGGTGTTCAGCGCGTCCGGCTCGTGCGCGAGGACGCCGTCGCAGTGCTCGCCGACCTCCTCCCAGCGGCCCTGCTCGGCGGCCCAGCGGGCCCGGATCCAGTGCGCCTCGGAGGGGTTGGCGGGCATCAGCCGGTCGGCGAGCCGGCGGACGCCGTCGCCGTCCTCGGCGTCGATCAGCACCTGGCCGAGCATGCCGGGCAGGTGCTCGTCCGCCGGGTCCTCGTCGAGGCGGGCCCAGAGCAGGTCGGCGGCGGCCCGCGGGTGGCCGAGCGCGTCCAACGCCCGCGCCCGCTGCAGGACGAGCGCCGCCGCGGCCTCCGCCGACTCGGCGCTCGCCGCGGTGAAGTGGTCCAGCGCCTGCTCGAAGGTGACCCGGCGGGTGCCGAGCCACTCCGGCAGTTCGGCGGCCGGCACCGGGGTCCCGGGCAGCGGCAGCGCCTCGGCGGCGGCCCTCAGCCCGGCGAGCCGTTCGGCGACGCCGTCGGTGCGGCGCAGCTGCCCGAGCTTGCGCTCGCCGGTGGCGGCGAGGGTGAGGGCGACCGTCCGGGCGCCGCGGGCGACGGCCAGCCGGCCGGCGATCAACAGCAGGTCCAGGCAGGGCCGGTGCGAGCCGGCGGTGTCCAGGTAGGCCACCCACCGGGCGAGCCGGACGCCGAGGGCGGCGTCGTTGTCGAGTTCGCCGTGCGGCAGCGCACCGGCCTCGGCGAGGGTCTGCACCGCGGTCGCCCAGCGGTGGCGGATGTCGGGGTAGCGGTCCGCCTCCTCGCCGTCCGGCAGTTGCTCCAGCGCCTGCGCGCTGCGGCCGAGCGCGGCCAGGGCGACGGCCCGGCCGGCGGCGAGCTTGCGCCGGTCGTCGTCGTCGAGTTGGTGGCGGGCCGCGTAGGCCCGCTCCGCGGTGTCGTAGGCCGCCAGGGCGTCCTCGGGGCGGCCGAGGTTCAGCAGCGCGGTGGCCCGGCTGTGCCCGAAGGCCAGCGAGACCTGGTCGCCGGCGGCCTGGATCCGGGCCTGGGCGCGGTCCAGGTGGGTGAGGGCGTCGGCGGGCCGGCCGTCGTCCTCCAGGGTGTCGGCGTACTCCCGGGACAGGCAGTCGAAGCAGGCGCGGGCGGGCTCGACCCGGGCCAGCGTCTCCTCCAGCACGGCCAGCCGCTCGGCGACGTAGCCGGGGCCGTCGATGTTGGCGTGGCAGATGGTGAAGTCCTGCACGGCGCAGACCGACTGCGGGCAGGAGGCGGTCTCCTCGCGGTGCGCGAACTCCAGCAGGTCGACGGCCTCGGCCATCGCGGCCTCGCCCTGGTGGCGCTTGTTCAGCAGGTTCTGCATCCGCCAGTGCCGCAGGAACACCTCGACCCACGGCAGGCCGAGCGCCCGGGCGGAGGCGAGCGCCTCCGGGTACATCGCGTCGAGCTGCTCGTTGCGGCCCTCGACGGCGTGCCCGGCGATCTCCACCAGGGCGGCGGCGAGCCGGTGGTGGCCCGCCTCGGACAGCTGCTCGTGGGTGTCCCGCACCCAGGCCCAGATGTCGGTGGTCATACGGTCTGAACTCCTCGGATGAGTGGGGTGCGCCCCCGCAGAGCCGGCCTCAAGCCCAGGTGAGCGCGGCCACCGCGGTGCCGATGCCGGCGAGGGCCGCGGTGAGGTCGCCGTTGGCGGAGCCGCCCGCGGCGGCCATGATCACCTTGAGCGACCGCAGCAGCCCCGCGGCGGTGGCGCTCCCGGTGTGCCCGGCGCGGTAGGCGGTGAGCAGGTCCTGGACGGCCGGCGAGGCGAGGTTGAGGTAGAGCCGGGCCTTGACGGTGCCGTCGGTGCGGGCGGTGAAGGCCCGGGCGAGCCGCAGCGCCGCGGAGGGGATCCGGGCGTCCGCCTGGTCGTCCTCGATGCGGGCCTTGAGTTCGGCCTCCCGGTCGGGCACGAGGACGAGCGGCAGCCCCGGCGGGTCGAAGCGGGCGGGTACGAGTTGTTCGCCGTCGTCGGCGAGGGCGGCGGCGAGCCAGGCGGTCTCCTCCGCGGCGAGCGGCTCCGCGGGGTCGCGGAAGAGTTCGCGGTTGCCGCTCTCGCTGCCGAGTTCGACGATCCGGCAGTCCTTGAGCTGGGCGTACCGCCGCAGGAACGGCAGGACGGCGTACCGGTCGCCGCGGGCGATCGGCACCTGCATGGCGCGGTAGAGCATCTCCTCGAAGCCGCCGCCGCTGCCGAGGGCGACGTGCAGGGCGCCGCGTCCGGCGGCGCGCAGGGCGCCGGCGGTGAGGTCGCCCTGGGAGGTGGGGACGGGGACGTCGTCGGCGAGCAGGGTGAAGAGGCGGTCGTCGCAGAGGGCGGCACCGAGGAGGTCCTGGCCGTGCCGGGCGAGGATGCGGCGCCAGGCGGCGGGGTGCAGCCTGGCGGTCTCGTAGAGGCCGTCGACGACGGCGTCGGCGAGGGCCTTCTGCAGGGCGCGGTAGTGCTCGTCGCGCTGCAGGTCCTCGCGGCTGGCGGTGGGGGTGAGCCGGCTGGACTCGACGACGCCGCCGATGAACCCGGCCCAGCTGGGCAGCAGGTCGCGGGCGTCGTCAGCGAGCAGCATGCCGCGCAGGTAGACGGCGAGGTCGCGGTTGTCGGTGGAGCCGTAGGTGCCGCCGTCCTGGACCCAGAGCAGGCCGACGGCGTCGGTGGCGCCCTCGACCGGGGCGACGGGGAAGGCGGTGAGCGGCTCGAAGCGGCGGCCGAAGGCGGAGGCGAAGCGCATCCGGGCGGTGTGCGGGTCGCCGTCGACGTCCTGCCGCCAGGGCACCGGGACGTCGTTGACGGGGCGTTCGTCCTCGCCGACGTGCACCGGGATCGGCAGCAGGACGCAGTAGCGGCCGAGGACCTCGCGCAGCGCCTCCTCGTCGGCGAGGTGGCCGTGTTCGGCCTTGAGGCGGAGTTCGACGGCGGTGCCGGGGGCGGGCCGCGGTTCGACCGGTTCGACGCTGTACTGCTCGCCGCCGCGGCTGCGGTAGCGGTGGCCGAGGCCGGGTTCGCGGTGCGAAGTGGTGGTGACGGTGACCTCGTCGGCGACCGAGAAGGCGGAGAGGAACCCGAGGCCGAAGGCGCCGATGAGGTCCTGGTTGCCGGTCAGGTCGCGCAGCATCCGGGTGTAGCCGGTGCCGACGGTGGCGAGGTAGGCGTGGATCTCGGGCTCGGTGAGGCCCGCGCCGGTGTCCTCGACGGTGAGGGTGCGGCGGGCGGCGTCGGCCCGGACGCGGATCACCGGGGCGGCGGTGGACTCCGGGTCCTCCAGCCGGCGGCGGGTGTGCGAGTCGTGGGCGTTCTGGACGAGTTCGCGCAGGGCGACCAGCGGGGTGGAGTAGAGGTGGGTGGCGAGCACGCTCACCAGCCCGCCGAGGTCGACCTCGGTCGTACGCAGATTGTCGGCGGGCGGCAGACCTTGGGACATGAGGCCGGATTCTGCCAGTACGACTATCCGTCGACCAGCTCTTTTCCCGTACCGGACGGGGAGGCCGCGGGCAGTCCGAGGACGGCGCGGGCGGCGGGCTCCAGGAGTCCGGCCGCGGCCGTCCCGCTGCCGCCCGGGCGGTGCCGGACGCCGTCGTTGACGACGGCGAACATGGCGTGCACCCGGATCCGGGCCTCGGCGGTGTCGTAGTCGGGCCGCACCTGCTGGAGCAGGCCGACCCAGACCCGCAGGAAGTCCCGGCGGAAGTCGACGGCGGCCCGCCGGTCGGCCGGGTCGAGCCGTTCGGTCTCGCTGAGCATGGCGCCGAGGTAGTGGCTGTGCCTGCGGGCGAAGTCCAGGTAGGAGCGCAGGCCGGCGTCCAGTGCCCCGGCCGGCCCGGTGCTGTCGGCGATCGCCCCCTCGACCTCGTGCCAGAGCCGCTCGCGGCTGCGGACGAGGGCCGCGGCGAGCAGCTCGGCCTTGGTGGCGAAGTGCTTGTAGACGCTGGGCCCGGCGATGCCGACGGCGGCGCCGATCCGGTCGGTGGAGACGTTGTCGAAGCCGCGCTCGTGGAACAGCCGGACGGCGGCGAGCAGCAGTTCCTCCCGGCGGGACTCGCCGGCGGCCGGGGCGGCGGGCTGTCCGGCGGGTGCGGCGGGCGGCCCGGTGCGGTCCTCGGCCCGCGGGGCGACGGCGAGCAGTTCGCCGCCGATCCGCCGCAGCAGCGTCTCGAACCAGCGCCGCGGCGGCGCGAAGGTGTGGTACGAGAGACTGCCGTACCCGGAGAGCAGCGACCAGCAGAGGAACTCGGCCTGTTCGGCGGAGAGTTCGGGACGGGAGCGGGCGAGGGTGCGGGCCATCGCGCGGACGTCGGTGCGCAGCTCCCGGCGGAGTGCGGCGCGCTGCGCGGGGGCGAGCAGCCGGGCGTCACGGTGCCAGAGGGTGCCGAGGGCCCGGTGGTCGACGGCGGCCGGGGCGAGTGCGGCGCACAGGTCGGCGGGGCTGCCGGCGCCCGCCCGCACGGCCGTCCGCAGCGCCTGGAGGTCGGTGTCGACGGCGCGCAGCAGCAGTTCGGGCTTGCTGCGGAAGTGCCGGTAGAGCGCGGGGGCGGTGATGCCGACCTCGGCGGCGACGTCGGCCATGGACACCAGGTGGTAGCCGCGCCGGTGGAACTGCTCCGCGGCGGCGGCGAGGATCTGCGCCTTCCGTCCGGGCGGTCGGCGCACCACCCGCCCCGCCGCGCCCGCCCCGGGTACGCGCTCCGCCGCCACGTGCGCTCCTCCACCTCGCCAATGATCGACGCCAGGGTAGCAAGGATTCACTTATGCGCCTGTGACCTGCGCGGAAAAGCCGCCGGGATGCTTTACAGCCGCAGCTACCGGCGATTAACTTGTCTGGCGATCAGCCGCCGAACGAAGGGAGCGCCGCCGTGCGCCGGACGGTGTTCAACGAGGACCACGAGGCGTTCCGGGCGACCATCCGGGACTTCATCGCCAAGGAGGTCGTCCCGGTCTACGAGAGCTGGGAGGCGGCCGGCCACCCGCCGCGCGACTTCTACCGCAAGCTCGGCGCCCTCGGCGTGTACGGCATCGAGGTGCCGGAGGAGTACGGCGGCGCCGGCGAGAGCGGCTTCAAGTACCAGGCGGTCGTCACCGAGGAGGTCGCCCGGGCGGGCGTGAGCTTCGGCTCGTCCGGCGTGCACACCGGCCTGGTGCTGCCGTACCTGCTGGAGTACGCGAACGAGGAGCAGAAGCAGCGCTGGCTGCCCGGCTTCGTCTCCGGCGACATCATGACGGCGATCGCGATGACCGAGCCGGGCGCGGGCTCCGACCTGGCCGGCATCGCGACCACGGCGAAGCTCTCCGAGGACGGCACCCACTACGTCCTGAACGGCGCCAAGACCTTCATCACCGGCGGTGTGCTGGCGGACCTCGTCCTGGTGGTGGCCCGCACCGCCCCGTACGACCCGGCGAACCGCCGGGCGGGCCTGTCGATCCTCTGCGTGGACACCACGTCGGAGGGCTACGCGGTCGGCCGGAAGCTGCAGAAGATCGGCCTGCGCACCTCCGACACCGCCGAGCTCTCCTTCACCGACGTCAAGGTGCCGGTGGAGGACCTGCTGGGCGAGGAGGGCAAGGCCTTCGGCTACCTCACCCACAACCTGGTGCAGGAGCGTCTGGCGATCGCCGTCGGCGCGTACGCCGCGGCGGCCGCCGCGGTGCGCTTCGCGGTGCAGTACGTGAAGGACCGCAAGGTCTTCGGCCAGGCCGTCGCCGAGTTCCAGAACACCAAGTTCACCCTGGCCGACTGCGAGGCGCAGGTGGTCGCCCAGCAGTCGATGGTCGACCGCGCCCTGGAGCTCTACCAGAACGGCGACCTGACGGTCGCGGACGCGGCGGCCGCCAAGCTGTTCTGCACCGAGTCGGCCTCCGACGTGATCGACAAGTGCCTGCAGCTGCACGGCGGCTACGGCTACATCCTGGAGTACCCGATCGCCCGCCTCTACACCGACAACCGGGTGTTCCGGATCTACGGCGGCACCAGCGAGGTCATGAAGACCATCATCGCCAAGTCGCTCGGCCTGTGAGGCCGGAGGGCCGATGACCGCCGCACCGGAGGACTCGCTCGCCGCCGTCGCCCGCGCCCACGCGGCGCTGGCCGCTCCCGGCGCGCCGTTCGAGGTGGAACCCGGCCCGCGGGGGCCGCGGTACGTCCGCGGCCCCCGCACCCTGCGGGAGGTGTTCGACGCCACCCTCGCCCACGGCGACCGCCCGTTCCTGGTGGCGGGCGACCGCACCTGGAGCTTCGCCGAGCACCACGCCGCGGCCTCGGCCCTCGCCCACCGCTGCCGCACGGTGTACGGGCTGCGTCCGGGCGACCGGGTGGCGATCGCGATGCGCAACCTGCCCGAGTGGCAGGTCGCGTTCTGGGCGGCCCAGGCCGCGGGCCTGGTCGCCGTCCCGCTGAACGCCTGGTGGGGGCCGCAGGAGCTGGCCCGGGCGCTGGACGACTGCGTGCCCGGCCTGGTCGTCGCCGATCAGGAACGGGCCGCGCGGACGGCCGGCTGGGCGGCGGCCCGCGGGGTGCCGCTGCTGACCGTCGGCGCCGACGGCAGCGACGGCCCGCACGACCGCTTCGAGGACCTGCCGCCGACCGGCGCGCCCGCCCCGGAGCCGTCCGTCGGCCCGGACGACCCGGCCACCCTGATCTACACCTCGGGCACCACGGGCCGGCCCAAGGGCGTGGCCGCCAGCCACGCCAACTGGTGCGCCGGCGCGCACACCCCGCGGTTCTTCGCGGCGGGCGCGGCACTCCTGCGGGGCGACTCGCCGGCGGCCGCGGCGCCGCCGACGGTGCTGATGACCTTCCCGTTCTTCCACGTCGCGGCCTTCACCTCGGTGTTCCTGGCGATGGCCGCGGGCGGCACGGCGGTGCTGATGGACCGCTGGGACCCGGACGCGGCCCGACAGCTGATCGCCCGCCACCGGGTCACGATCTTCGCCGGGGTGCCGACCACGGCGCTCGGCCTGCTGGACGCGGCGGAGGCCGCCGGCGACCCGCTGACTGGCCTGACCATGATCAGCACCGGTGGCGCCCCGGCCCCGCCGGGTCTCGCGGGGCGGATCGCCCGGCGGTTCGGCGGACGGGTGGAGGCCCGCAACGGCTACGGCCTCACCGAGACCTGCGGCGGGGTGACGGCCCAGGTGGGCGCCCGCTACCTGGCCCGGCCCGAGTCCATCGGCCGGCCGTGCCCCGCGGTGGAGGTGCGGATCGCGGACGCGCAGGGGGCTCCGCTGCCGGACGGCGAGATCGGTGAACTGCTGCTGCGCGGCCAGCCGGTGTTCGGCGGCTACCGGGGCGACCCGGACGCGACCGCCGCCGCGTTCACCGCCGACGGCTGGTTCCGCACCGGCGACCTCGCCCGGCTGGCCGACGGCGAGGTGCAGGTGGTGGACCGGTTGAAGGACGTGGTGATCCGCGGCGGCGAGAACGTCTACTGCGGTGAGGTCGAGGGCGTGCTGCTGGGCCATCCGGGCATCGCGGACGCCGCGGTGGTCGGTGTCCCGCACCCGCTGCTCGGCGAGGAGGTGGCGGCCGTGGTCGTGGCGCACACCGGTGCGGAGCCGGACGCCGCGGAGGTCCGCGCGCACGTGGCGGCCAGGCTGGCCGCGTTCAAGGTGCCCGCCCACGTGGTCTTCCGCGACGGGCCGCTGCCGCGCAACCCGACCGGCAAGATCCTCAAGCAGGCGCTGCGCCAGGAGGCCGGGGCGGCGGTGCCCCGGCCCTGACGACGGCGGCGGCTCAGTTGGCGGAGGCCGTCCGGCCCTCGGTCCGCCAGGCCTCCAGCCCGGCCAGCGAGGCGGCCTTGGCCTGCTGCATCGCCCGGCGGGCCTGCTCGCTCGGCGGGATCTCCATCCGGTTGACGTAGTCGCGGCCCGCCGAGGCGAGGGTCGCGCACGCGATCGCCGTGCCGGCCAGCGAGAGCACGGTGCCGATACCGGCGAGGACCACGCCGGTACCGAGCATGGTGCGGTTGACGCGGAATCCGTTGCTGAACTTCTGGTTGGTCGCCATGCATCCACGATCGGGCCCCGCCGGACGGCCCGCACGCCGAGCGGGTCCGGGTGCGGCCGGATGCCTGACAGGTGTCTGATGGATCGGAGCGCCGAGCCGCGAGGAGGCCGCGATGACCGAACCCGTCCGCGTCGACATCGACGCGCTCGCCGACGAACACGCCGCACTGGCCGCCGCCCACCCGCACGGGCGCAGCGCCCATCTGGTGCTGCACGACGGCGTCCTGCGGCAGACCGTCATCGCACTGACCGCGGGCAGCTCGCTGGACGAGCACAACGCCCCGGTCGCCGCCAGCCTGCTGGTGCTGCGCGGCCGGGTGTCGCTGACCATCGCCGGCCGCCAGCAGGAGGCGTCGGCGGGCGAGCTGCACGCCATCCCGCAGGAGCGGCACGGCCTGCTCGCCCACGAGGACTCGGTCGTGCTGCTGACCGCCGTCACCAACTGACGGCGGTCAGCCGGCCGCCGACCGGGTGCCGGCGGCCGGCAGCACGGCGGCACCGACCAGCCGGAGCCCTTCCAGGAATTCCTTGCCGTCCGGGGCGAGTTCGGGGGAGACCAGCCACTGGGTGGCGAGCCCGGCGAGCAGTGCCTGGTAGAAGGCGCCGCGGGCCAGCTCGTCCGGGGTGTCGGGCACCTCGGGCACGCCCTGGAACATCGCGGAGAGCCCGAGCCGGGCCTCCTTCTGCGCGCCTCCGAGCACCTCGCGCAGCTCGGGCGAGTGCTCCATCTGCGCGAGGATCTCGATCTGCACCGCCCACAGCCCGCGGTGCTCGGTGAAGCTCTCCACGACCTTGTCCCAGGCGGCGACGAAGCGCTCCTGAGGGTCCGTCTCCTCGCCGAGCGCGGCCAGCACCCGGCCGAGCTCGTCGCCCCACTCCCCCATCGCCTCCATCATCGCCCGCGTCAGCAGGGCGTCCTTGGAGCCGTAGTGGTAGCCGATGGCGGCCAGGCTGACGCCCGCGGACGAGGCGATGTCCCGGGCGGTGGTGCGCCCGTAGCCCTTCTCGAGAAGGCAGCGCTTGGCGCCGGCCAGCAGGTCCTCGCGATTTCCCATGCCCCGATGCTACCGCCGGACTGGACGACCGTCTTGCACGGTCGAGTGAGACGTGAGATTTAGACGCTCGTACTAGACAAGCGTTTCACACGCTCGTACAGTCACTGCCATGACCGCAACCCACGGCCGCGCCGGCCGACGCGAATGGACCGGACTCGCCGTCCTCCTGCTGCCGACCCTCGTCCTGACCATGGACATGGGCGTGCTCTTCTTCGCCGTCCCGTTCATCTCCACCGACCTGCGGCCGAGCGGCACCCAGCAGCTGTGGATCATGGACATCTACTCGTTCCTGCTGGCCGGGCTGCTGATCCCGATGGGTGCGCTGGGCGACCGGATCGGCCGGCGGCGGCTGCTGATGCTGGGGGCGGCCGGGTTCGCCGCGGCCTCGCTGCTGGCGGCGCGGGCGGACGGCGCCGGAGGGCTGATCGCCGCCCGGGCGATGCTCGGCGTGGCCGGGGCCACCGTCATGCCCTCCACGCTGGCGCTGATCCGCAACATGTTCCACGACCCCGGGCAGCGCCAGGCCGCGCTCGGCATCTGGACGGCCGCGCTGATGGGCGGCGCCACCCTCGGCCCGGTGGCCGGCGGGCTGCTGCTGGACCGCTTCTGGTGGGGCTCGGCCTTCCTGGCCGCCGTCCCGGTGATGCTGCTGGTGCTCGTCGCGGCGCCGCTGCTGATGCCCGAGTACCGCGCACCGCGGCAGGGCCGCTTCGACCTCCCCGGCGCCGCGCTGTCGATCGCCGCCGTCCTGCCGGTGGTGTACGGCGTCAAGACCCTCGCGGTGGACGGCTGGGCCGCACCGCCGCTCGCCGCGCTGGCCGCCGGGGCACTGGCCGCCGCCGCGCTCTTCCGCCGGCTGCGCACCGCCGAGCACCCGCTGATCGACCCCGCGCTGTTCCGGATCCGCACCTTCACCGGGGCGATCACCGTCAACACCGTGGCGATGTTCGCGATGATGGGCTTCACCCTCTACACCTCGCAGTACCTGCAGCTGGTCAAGGGGATGAGCCCGCTGACCGCCGCGCTCTGGGCGCTGCTGCCCTCGGTCGGCGTCGCGACCGCCGCCGGGTCGGTGGGCGCGCTGGCCGGGCGGGTCCGGCCGGCCGTCCTGATGACCGCGGGCTTCCTGACCGGTGCGGGCGGCTACGCGCTGATGGTCCTCGTCCGCCCGGACACCCCGCTCTGGCTGCCGCTCACCGCGGCCGGGGTGATCGCGGCCGGCTCGGTCGGCACGATGACCCTCACCACCGAGATGGTCGTCTCGGCCGCGCCGCCCGAGCAGGCCGGCGCCGCCTCCGCCGCCTCCGAGACGGCGTCCGAGCTGGGCGGCTCGCTGGGCATCGCGGTGCTCGGCACGGCCGGCGCCGCGGTCTACAAGTCGCGGCTCTCGGACGGCATGCCCGCCGGGGTGGCCGGCGACGCCGCCCGGGCCGCGCACGACACGCTCGGCGGGGCCGTCACCGCCGCGGTCGGGATCGGCGGCCGCGCCGGGGCCGAGCTGCTGGCGGTGGCGCGGAACGCCTTCGCCGACGGCATGCACGTCGCCGCGGTGGCCGGTGCGGTCTTCCTGATCGGTGCCGCCCTGGTCGCCCACCGTCTCATGAAGCACCTGCCGGCCGGTCCGACCAGCCGTCCCGCGCCCGAAATGGTCCAGACCACAACCCAAGAAACACCTGCATTTTGACCGTGGTTTCCGGACCGGTGTATACGCCCGACGACTCGGCCAGGCATACTGGCCGGAGTCGGGCACAACCGTCCGGCGTCCTAGAAGCGACGAGAACTCCTCGGAAGGACCGGTGGTCAGGGATGTTCCGTAACGGTCTCGAGCCCTGGCACATCCTCGTGATGGTGGCAGTGCTCGTCCTGCTGTTCGGCTCGAAGAAGCTCCCCGAGATGGCCCGTGGACTCGGCAAGTCCATGCGCATCCTCAAGGCCGAGACCAAGGCGCTCCGCGAGGACGACGCCCAGGCCGAGGGCCAGAACGCCACCGCCTCCTCGACCGCGGCCGACCAGCCGCGTCCGGCGGTCAACCCGAGCAGCATCACCACGTCGGCCGAGACCAACAAGTCGGCCACCAACGCCCGGGAGGCCGTCCAGTGGCTGTACTTCGCCTACCTCGCGGCGGTGAAGGAGCAGAACGGCGCCGCGATGTCGCTCGGCCGCACCGCCACCT